>CAZXWV010000110.1:0-1532 GCA_964644735.1 Candidatus Woesearchaeota archaeon | reverse complement strand
GGGCATGCTAAAATAGGATTTAGAAACAGGCCTTCAATTGAAGAAGCCAAAAAAATTCTCTCTAATTATTTCGGAGAGCTTGTTGTTGAAAATGGACCGACTCCCAAGCACCTAAAAAGATCTTTAAGTCAATGGGAAAATTACCATCCTTTTCAGCATGTAAGGGAGAATGACCAGCCATTATTTATGAAAAGAAAAGATGGGGAGATAGTTGTTGCTGTTATATGGCCGTGGCGGGAAAAAAAAGGTATTGCGAGTTTAATGCTCTATAAAGGCGATTGGCTGGAATAAATTAAATTTCTCTTTTCTTAATCTTTTGTTTAGTTAAAAATTTTTCTGTTGAAAATCAAATCCATTTGTTTTCTGTATCAGCAAAGTTATAGCCACCTACATTAAGAATATTTAAATTATTTAATTTAAGCTTTGTCAACAACCCCGGCTTCTGTAACAAAAAACATCGCTTCATTCTCAGGCAAGTTAGGGCTGTCAATTAATTTTGCAACTCTTGACCCTTGCTTTCCTCTTCTTAAGTAGATTCTATACGTTGAGGCATGCCCTACAATATTCCCCCCAATAGGTGTTGTCGGATCCCCAAACATTTGCGCTGGATTTGCCATTACCTGATTAGTTACATAAACTGCAAGATTATGCTGTTCTGCCAATTTCATTAAGTCATGAAGATATCTATTCAATTTTTGCTGCCTGTCAGCAAGCTGCCCTCTTCCAGAATATTCTGCCCTAAAATGTGCAGTTAATGAGTCAATAATCATTAATTTAATTGGCTCTCCTTTTTTTATCATCTCGCCTATTTTTTCTAATAGTAAAATCTGGTGATCAGAATTAAATGCTCTGGCAACAAAGATATTTTTTAAAACTTTTTCTGGATTCGCCCCCATGCCTTCTGCAATCTGCTTTATCCTCACAGGCCTGAATGTTCCTTCAGTGTCAATAAATACGCATTTCCCGCTGGCTCCTCCTTTTTCAGGCGGAAGCTGTATATTAACTGCCAAACTCAATCCAAGCTGAGTTTTTCCAGAACCATAAGCCCCAAAAGCCTCAGTTATAGCCTTGCTTTCAACACCTTTTCCCCCAAGAAGCTCATTAAGAGTTGTACTTCCTGTAGTAATATTAAAAACATTATCTCTTTTTTTAGCATATTCCATTCCATCTTGAAATCCTAAATCCAACATATCTCTTGCTGCCTGAATAGCTTTTCTTGCAACAGCAGCGCTGACTCCGGCAGTATCCCCAAGCACAGCAGGACTCATAACAGCTAAAGACATTAGGTCATAAACTCCTGCAGATTCAAGTTTGGCGGCAACAGCAGGACCTATTCCCGGCAAATCAGTTAAACCAAACTCTTTCTCTGATTTGGATTTCTTGCCTTTGCTCTCTTCCTTCTCTTCAGAAACAGCTTCTTTAATCTCGTTATCCTCTTGTTTGGCCATTAAAAAAACAAGATAGTTTCTATTTATAAAGATTGTTTGACTCGCAGATATAGGTTAGAATACAAGAAAAAAGAATAAACTGCC
>CAZXWV010000109.1:0-1583 GCA_964644735.1 Candidatus Woesearchaeota archaeon | reverse complement strand
ATAATAACTCAATAGCTGAAGAAATTTTAATATCTGAAGATATTCCCCCACATTTGTTAGACCTCAATAACAAATCTATTAAATCATTAAAACCTGATGTGAATATATCTAAATTAGAAAAACAAATCCATAATTTTATTAATGAAGAAAGAAAAAGAAATAGATTATCTTTATTAGATTGGAATGATGAATTAAATTCAATTGCTAAAAAGCATAGCAAAGATATGGCAGATAGAGGGTATTTTGGGCATAAAAGCCCAGAAGGTCATAATTCCCTAGACAGATACAAACAAGATAATTTTGCTTGTGAAATAATTGTTGGAGATTCTATCTATGGCGGTGCTGAAAACATCTATAAAAACAGTTTATTTAATTCTATTCTAGTTTTAAATGAAATACCCTATTATTTTTGGAATACTCAAGAAGAGATAGCAGCATCAACTGTAAAAGGATGGATGAATAGTCCTGGTCATAGAAAAAATATAATTATTCCTTTTTGGAAAAGTGAAGGGATAGGGATATTTATTTCACAAAATGGCAATGTTTACATAACTCAGAATTTTTGCTAGAACTCGCTTAATTTTTTCTGCTCTTTTTTAGAGCAAGCTTTTTTCCATGTTTCCCAGGTCTGCCTGAAAATCCCAGCATCTTTATGTCTTTGAGTATGCTTTTCTAAAAATCTGCATGTGAGAGGGTCAGATGGGTAACCAGATCCTACTTCATTGCCAAATTCTTTTTTAAGAATGTCCATTTCTCTTTCTCTTTCAGTCTTAGCTAGAATGGATGCAGCCGAAACTGCAATGTGATTTTTATCTGCCTTATGCTCGCAGGATATTTCCAGATTAGAGAGATTTTCTATTTTTGTCTTTAATAAGTCCTGCCATTTTTTTATACTTGGAGATGGGCAGTCAACAATTACTTTTATTTTCTCATGCTCTTTGTTTATTTTATTTATTATCTCTGCTGATTTTATTGCCTCTAGCTCATTAAGGTTTATTCCCTGCTTGTTGCTTTCATCGATTTCTATAGGTTTGGCCATAACAATTTCAAAAGCTTCAGCTTTTTCTTTTATCTTCTCTGCAAGAAATTCCCTTCTTTTCTGAGTTAGCTGTTTGCTGTCTTTTACCCCTAACTTTTTTAGCTCTTTTTCTGCATCTTCATCTATGAGGCAGCCAGCAAGAACCATCGGCCCTATGACAGGCCCTCTTCCAGCATCATCAATTCCTAATTTTAATATTTTCATCTTAAAATAAAATATAGCGGGGGTGGGATTTGAACCACACGATCTCCTGGTTATGAGCCAGGTGAGGACTCCAGGCTCCTCTACCCCGCTATATTAAATTCTATGTTGTTTCACTTTTAAAACTTTCTAACTTATAGCAAATGCATTAAATATCCGTAATTTTTTGTATTTGATATATTCGGGAGAATTAAATAGACAACTACGAGGATTTAATTCCCCATTATGATAAAAAGACTTATAAGTCAAAGATTATCTATGAGTTTATTATATGCCCAGGTCGCATAATGGTATTGCAATGGATTGCTAATCCATGCCCTTCGGGGTTCGCAGGTTCGATTCC
>CAZXWV010000108.1:0-1585 GCA_964644735.1 Candidatus Woesearchaeota archaeon | reverse complement strand
GTTCATCTCAGCAGGGATTTTTGCAGGGATGATTTTAAGTTACCTTGTTCTTTAACTGTTCTCACTATTAAAAAGTAACAAAACCATAAGGTTTATAAAGTATGTATTTCTTGATTTTGAATGGTAAATACAGAAAACAAAATTAAACTGTCACATCATCAAAAATCTTTTATGGATTTTTGAATGTGCTCAGAAATCTATTTTGCAAGATTTCTGACATTATGTGGCAGACAATTGTCTTTTGTTTTCATCTTTTATTAATTATTCTCCTAAAAGATGAAAGCTCAAAAATTTCCTGTTTTTGTTGTTTTCTGTCCCACAACTCAGAAAATTCTGCCTATTTATGAATTTTCTGGGCGCCAAAAATCTGAAAGATTTTTTAGCGACTCCAAACAAACCGCCTGCTTCATCTTCATGGTTGCAAAACCTGAAGAGACAGAAATTTCTAATTTCTGTAGCTGGCGGTAACATTCAAGGAGTTTGTGATAATTAAAGCAGTTAAATTTATTAAGCTTAATCCTTTTTTCAAGATATGCCATACCAATGCACAAGATGCTCCAGGATTATCCCATCAGCCAGCAGGGAATTATTAAAAGGATGTGCTAGTTGCCATAGCCGTTTTTTCTTTTTTATAAAAGAAGAGCATTTGGAAATGCTCAGGAAAAATCCAATTGAAATACCTGAAGAAGAGAGAACCTCAATTGAAAAAGACATCAGAGACATGGCAGGGATAGTAGATGAAGATGCTCCGGTAATATTAGACATAGAATCTGTCAGAGTTGTCGGCTCTGGAAAATATGAAATAGATGTTGTGAATTTGTTCAACAAGAACAGGCCAGTTATTTACAAACTAGAGGAAGGAAAATACATAATTGATTTAGCATCAACATTAAGCAAGAATATAAAAGATTTAAAAGAGATTAGAAATCCAGAAGATAAGAAGTAAAAAGAATTTCCTAAATCCTAAAAATGGAAATTCTTTAGAATTCCCTACTTCGCCACAGCAAAGCTACAGAGTATTAAACTCAATAGGGAATAAATAAAATAATCCTATTTTTAATCAAGAAATCATTATGTATGGTTTGTTAGGATTTCTGTATTAGCAAAAATAAAAATCAAGCAATTTCTTTATTTTTATATGGGCAACCTTCAGGATATTCAGGAATAGCATATCCTTCAATACAGCACATTCCAAATAGCCCTTGAGAATTTTCTTCAAATGAATCAGATAGTTCTCCGCAAGTATATTCTTCTCGTTTATTCTTATCTCTAAAATCACATTCAAGAACTTTCTCTATTTTGTCTTTTCTTAACTTAAAAGGATTTAATTTTCCTCTCATAGTTTCAGAAAGCCGATTATAATTTTTATAGAAACTAGGCTCTATCCTTAATTTTGATATTGCTTCTCTCTCATTTTCAGCTTCAACTAAAAAATGATGTGACGTCATTAAGTCTAAATGGCCAGTTGTTGCTTGAAGAACATGTGTACGAATCTTAACAGGAACTTTATAAATTTGGCTCATCTTAAGGAGATATTAGAATAGTTTATAAGTATTATTGCGGTAAAATGATATGATAAAAAATA
>CAZXWV010000107.1:0-1621 GCA_964644735.1 Candidatus Woesearchaeota archaeon | reverse complement strand
AAATGGGCCCGGAGGGAATCGAACCCCCAGCTGACGGTCTGGAGCCGTCTATTTTGCCATTGAACTACGGACCCTTATAATAAATTAAGAAATAAATGATTTTTAACTCTTTCTTAGGCTAGTTTTTTTATCTCTGTTATCTCCTCATCAGAAATTGAACATCCTTTAAATTTAACAGCATAAAGCAGAGCATCCAAGACTATTGTATCTTTTAATTTTACCAGCCCTTTTTTATATGCAATGTAAACTAATTCAGAAGACCTGATTAGCTTAAATCCATTAAAAAGATTATAATCTGAACGTGCAGAAGATATCTTCACATGCAGTTTTTTTTGAAGAAGTTTTTCCAAGTTCTCCGGCTTCTCGCACAACATTCTCGTTGTTCTTTCATCAACAGCAATCACACTTCTTATTTTCTTATCATTCAGAATTTTGCTTAATGCCAAGCAGGAAGTTTCACCAAGATCAATAAGGTGAATCTCTCTTCCATTCCCTTTAAAGATGCTATTGGCAATGTTTAAAAGATTATTAGTCTCTCTTGAGATATCATTATCATTAATGTTTATTGAAGCCGGCATTTCAAGGATATTCTCATCTAACAGCTGCTTAAGCTTGAGAGCTTCTAACTCAAATCTTTTTATTGTGATAGGTCTGTCAATTATTTCTTTTTTTACTTCTTTTGTTATGATAAACTTTCCATTAAATATCCTCTTCAAACTTCTAAATTCTTCCAGCAAACCGTTCATTGCAAAACTTATCAAAGTGCTTGCATCAAAAATAATTATTTTGTTATTCATTCAAATATATCCCTAACTAGTTTAATCCTTGATTTAACGTCCATGGTCTTTCCGAGGGGAACATCAGGAATTCCTGTTTTCCCTGCATATTCTGCTAACTCAAACATAGTAATTCCAAGAAGCTTTGCTGTCTGCTCCATTGAAATTCCGTGTTCATAAATTCTTGAAGCCTTGTTTATCTGGGCCTTCCTAAAAACATCTTGAATGTAGCTCTTAAGTTTGCCTGACAATTTTCCTATGGCCCCCCTTATCAATTCAAAATCTTCTCTGAATTTCTTTTCATTGTTTTTTTTAATATCTTCTATTGAACAGGTTATTGAATTGATTATTATTTTGTAAAATTTACTCCATCCAGGAAGTTGTTTGTAATTTTCTCTCTCTATTATCTTGCTTAAAGAGTAAACAATTACTGCAACGGCAATATTGTCTGGGTCTTGAATTAAAGAAGCGGTGTTAATTGTCTGATTGCTCAAGTTCTTAATCTCCAAAGCATCTCCTATCTCAATGGCTTTTTTTGCCTCTTCAAGAATTCTAAGCACATTCTCTTTTTCCTGCATAGAAAAATATGGAAAATAGAATTAATAAATGTTAAGTTTTTATATTGCATAAACTTCTTCAGTTTATGAAAAAAGTTATATTAGACACAAGCTTCATTTTGAGCTGTATAAGGAACAAAATAGATTTTTTTGAGGAAATAGAATTAAGAGGCATCCAAATTTTGATTCCAAAAGAGGTAATAGCTGAAATTGAAGGAATTTACAAATCAAAAAAGAAATTGCAATTTAAGGAAGAAGCAAAATTAGCATTAAAATTATTAGAAAATA
>CAZXWV010000106.1:0-1644 GCA_964644735.1 Candidatus Woesearchaeota archaeon | reverse complement strand
TGGCAATTTTTTCCAGCACAGGAGAAATTGATTTTCCAGATGGCTTCAGAAATTCCTTAAGTTGAATGCTATCAATCGTTGATTTTTCTTCTTTTGAGTTTTTTTCAGTGCTCTCTTTTGCTTTTTCTTTTAATTCTTTTTCAAAAAATTCTCTCTGCTTTTCTTCAACCTCTTTTTTTAATTTTTCTTTTAGCTGATGTTTCTTAGAAGTTTTCTCATTTTTCTTCTTTTGTAAATTCTTTTGTTTTTTCATATACTCAAAAGGATGTTGGAATATTTAAGATTATGGAATAGTTTTTAAAATATCTTGTTGATTAGATAAATATGATTCCAACATTCAAAAAATTTCTTGGAGCATTTTTATTCTTAATCGGAACTTTTTTGCTGATAAGCTCGCAGTCCGGGATTACAGGGAATGTTGTATCTGAAAGAGCTGATGCAGTCGGCTCTGTCTTAAGCTTGGTTTTGATAATTGGCGGGCTGGTTTTGCTTCAGGAAGGAAGGCTTGAAAAGACAGTAAGGCAGGAAAAAACTGCCCAAGAGCTGAGAAATGTTTTAGAATCAGGAAAAATGGAAACCTATTCAAGATTAGCAAGAGATGCAGAGAGAGCAGGGTATATAATAAAGGAATCGAAGAATCATATGAAAATATTTTATCATGATGGAAAAACTACTTTATTGGGAAAGAGTGGGCATCCAGTTATGATACCCAGGCATAATGAAAAAAAAGGGACATATCGAGGTATTTTAACAGAATTGGTTAATCATGACCCTTATCGCCATGCTGCTTAGTTTTTTCTAAGATAATTTAATTATTTTTCTTGAGTTTGTAAGCTATCAATCCAAGAATTATTGCAAGGGAGATGATTATCCCTATGTTCAAATTTGCAGAAGAGATATCTTCTATTATTGCAAGTCCTGTGATTAAATTTGCCCTGGAAGATAATAATATCAATAAGGATATTGAGAAAAGAATAATTGCTCCATTGACCACTGCCTTAGATACAATTCTTTCTAACCCTGTTCCTTCTTTTGAATATGTCGGCTTTGTAAGATTTTTAAAAATATCCTCAGGTTTTTTCTCAATCTGCAATCTTTTTATAAACTCTTTTAACCTTTCTGCAGAAACTTTATTTAGATTAAGAGGAAGATATACTCTTTCTCCTTTAACTAGTGCATACGGCCTTGCAATACCCTCCAACTCAATGTTATACTCTTTTTTGAGATTACGTATAATCATTTCTTTCATATATGACTCTTCAGTTGAATAGTAGTTAGCCATCTCTAAATCAATAAATAGAAATTTAAAAACTTATGTTTATGTAAAGCTTGCCATCCCATGGGCTTTTTTGTATATGTCAAATATATTAAAAGCAGTATCTTTAGCTTTTTCTGCAGATAATTTTCTTAAATGTTCTTTTTCAATGAAATTGTCTTTTTTTACAATTATTTCTTTCTCTTCCTTCTCTTTTTTTCTTTCTGGTTTCTTCCCATAATATCCTATTATTGCTAAAAAAGGGTTTGCTCCTTCGTTAGTTTTTTCCTTTTCTTCTTTTGTTTTTTCTTCAAGGAAAAAATTTATCTCATCTTGCAGCTGCTTTAAGCTTTCTGTTGTCGTCCCTTCAATTAATTTTAAAGCATCTC
>CAZXWV010000105.1:0-1702 GCA_964644735.1 Candidatus Woesearchaeota archaeon | reverse complement strand
ATAATAGGAATAGCGCAAAAAGCCAGCATTGCCTGAAATGACGGAAAAGAAAAATTCCATATAACATGGCTTGATTTTTCTAAAATTGGAAGTATAGAAGTAATTCCGAGCTGAAATGGCCTTGGCCTTTGCACCATAATTTTTAGAAAAAAACTCACTATTGCTGATAATCCAAGAGTTGCCCATAACGGCAGAATCCATTTTCTTTTATGCTCTTTCCATAAAAATAAGCTGGTCAGGAGAAAAAATATTATTATTTCAGAACTGACAAAAGTTATCCCTAAAAAAAAATCATTTAAATAATCATTTCTCAACAGCGAGATATGTTCAATGATTTTTGAATCAAAGTAAAAACTAATGAGCGCCAGCAATAAAACTATTCCTGTAATTATCATCCCTCTTTTTTTCATTACTTTTTATAAAGTTAAATTATTTAAATACATTTCCACACTAAGTTTCATGGCTAAAAATATTCAAGGAGTTTTTGGTATCCCTATTAGATATATTTTCTTGGCTTTGATAGCCCTGCCAAATCTTTATATCTTTTATTTCATATTCACCCCTCTTACTGTCTATCCTATTTATTTCATGCTGAGCTTATTTTTTGAAGCATCTCTAATTGGGAATATTGTTCTTGTGAATAATGAGACAGCAATACATCTGATTGAAGCGTGCATTGCCGGCTCTGCATACTATCTCCTATTAATTCTTAATCTTTCAACAGCCGGGATAAAATTAAAGAAAAGAGTTGGCATGATTCTTCTTTCTTTTGCCTCTCTTTTGATAATAAATTTAATAAGAATTTTCCTGCTAAGCCTGCTGTTTATCTCAGGCTCTCTCTGGTTTGATTTCACCCACAAATTATTCTGGTATTCATTAAGCGTGATATTTGTTATTGCAATATGGTTTGCAGAGGTGAGAATATTCAAAATAAAAAACATCCCTGTTTATTCAGATATAAAATTTTTGTATAAGAATTCAAGTTTAAAGATGAGGATGAGGAAATAAAATGTTTGAAATATTTTACAATCTTATTGAAGCTTTGATAGCTGTAATAAAAGAGCTGGGATATTTAGGGATTTTTATTGGAATGACAATTGAAAGCTCTTTTATTCCTTTTCCAAGCGAGATTATCCTAATCCCTGCCGGAGCTCTTGTTGCAAAAGGAGAGATGGCATTCTTATTTGTATTCCTTGCAGGGCTCTTTGGAAGTTTGGCTGGAGCATTAATAAACTTTTTTTTGGCATTGCTTCTCGGCAGGACAGCAGTTGATTTTCTGGTTTCAAAATACGGAAAAATCCTTTTTATAAACAAAGAAAAACTGAAGAAGTCCGATGATTATTTTAGAAAATATGGGGAGATAACAACATTTATCGGAAGGCTTATCCCTGTAATAAGGCAGTTAATTTCCCTGCCAGCAGGATTTTCAAGAATGAACATTTTCAGATTCTGCCTGTTTACATCATTAGGCGCGGGCATCTGGGCATTAATATTAATTTACATCGGGTATATATTCGGGAATAATGCAGATGTTATACAAAGAAATATAGACTCAATAACTATTATTTTATTATTGTTCTCTTCAATAATTTTAATAATTTATATTCTCTGGATTAAGAATAAGAGAAAGAATGGGAAGATATCTAAGAGCCAAAAAACTCTTAGGCAGTAAAACTCAAGAGTTTTTTTGTCTGTTCGTTAA
>CAZXWV010000104.1:0-1710 GCA_964644735.1 Candidatus Woesearchaeota archaeon | reverse complement strand
TCGCACCAGCTGCAGAGGACTGTTTTGTTCGCATGGAAATTTGCTGTTGATTCTATTTTTTTAATAAGCTCAATTGTATCTTCTTTCAATTGATTTAGCTGTTCGTCTGTTCTTCTTGAGCATATTCTCTTGTTATGCGCCAGATAATGCCAAACTAAACAAATTTTTTTGTCTTTTCCGTATAATTCTCTTATTGCAATTGCATAAAGTGCAAGCTGCCTGTCACCATTTATTTTTTCCTGAAGAGGCAGATTATTGGCTGTTTTATAATCATGAATTTCATACTCTCCGGTTTTTAGATTATGGACTAACCTATCAATAAACCCCTGAATTTTATAATCTCCTCCTTGGTCTAAATTAGTTATAATCTCTTTTTCAACTTCTAAAGTATTATCGTCAAACGGCTTATTTTTTACATAATAATCAATAAGAAATTTAACCCCTTTGTTGAAATAATCTTCTTCTGCCAGACCGTGATTTACAATCAGTGTTTCTGGATGATAATCTTCTTCCCATTTCTTTGAATAAAACTCAATCAACTCACTAATTGCAGGAGTATCCCCTTTTTTTACTTCCAGATAAAGCCATTCCAAACTATCATGAACAATACTCCCTAGATGAGATTCAATAGACTGTATCTGAGAGGGTATTTTTTCGATGTATCTGAATCTGTATTTAAGAGGGCATTGCTCAAATGTGCTTAATCTTGAATTAGAATATATCACCATATAAATTCAAAATATGGTTAGTTTATAAAATTAATTAAGAGTATCTTCTATTGCTTTTCTATGCTTTTTTTTGTCAATAAGTTCTAATACTTCTTCCATTTCGCTATAATAAATTGGACGAAATTTCCCAATTCTTTCTCCACTTCCATTAGTTTTTTCATAAAGATTGGTATTTCCAACTCTTTCATAAGTAGGCAATCCAGCCATTTCACAAAGTCTATTAACATCTTTTATGTGAAATAATGCTCTTGGGGTCTGACTATGAAATTTACAATATCCCAAAAAGACGTCTGGGTCTTTCATTCTTTCTTCCATTTCTTTAAGATATTCATCACTTACCATACTCATTTAGAATGTTAATTCTTTTTAAGGATTATTGTAGTTTATATACTATTTATAAATCTAAAAAAACCAAGCATCTTTAGATAGCGATCTGTTTGCGCCGGATTTTTTTGGAATCTCAAAACCACAGCAAACCGCACATGTCAAGAATCTTCATAAATTCAGATTCTTGAGCACTGTTGAGGATTATAAATTCTCAAAGCTTTAGTGTGCGGTAAAACACAAGGTTTTGTGATAATTAATGTCTGTTCCTAATTAGGTAATCTGCTAAACTTGTCTTAATAATTCTAATTTCTTCAGCTGTTGGATTAATAAAGTATAAACCTCATCATTGTATTATTTCTCCCCAGCCTATTAATCTCCAGTGATTTTTTATATTTCTTGCAACCCCTACGTTGTCTTCTTTAAGAGCAACTACCGGGATATTTAAAATTAGTTCAATCTCCTTTCCTTCTTTGCTAATCTTTTCAACAGTCCCTACTGTAATTGTGGTATTCACACTTAACATGAGCATCTCTTTTGTTTTTATTGGATCAATTTTTTGATGCTCCTGCATTCCAAAAACTTCTTTGAATAATTCTAATTTTAGCTTTATATTTTTTGTTATTTCTGGGAGAGCTCCTTTTACTGATACTAAACA
>CAZXWV010000103.1:0-1714 GCA_964644735.1 Candidatus Woesearchaeota archaeon | reverse complement strand
GCAAGGATAAAATTGAAGCCGTCATGGAAAAAAAAGGAAGAAGAATCTTGGGCGGAGAAAAAAAAGCTTATTTTAAGATTGAAGGGGTTGAAGTCGAGCTTTATTACACTGTGCCTGAAGAATGGGGCGCTGCCCTTCTTGCCTATTCGAGCGAGTTTGGTGCAAGCATCGGCTTAAGGGTAGTTGCCAAGAAAAAAGGCTTTAAGCTGAACCAGCACGGGCTTTTCAGAAAAGGAAAAAGGGTTGCAGGAAGAACCGAGGAAGAAATCTACCATGCTCTTGGGAGGCCCTGGAAAACTCCGGAGAAGAGATGAAAATTATAAATATTTATCCAAAGAATAAAGAAAAATTTATACAATTAATTGATTTTTGTAGAAAAATTCTCAATATTTGTAAAAAACTTAAAATAAAACCTCTGGCTTATGGAAGCTTGGCTATTTTTGCGTATACAAAAAACAAAGAAATTTCTGTTAATGATATAGATTTTTTGATTTCCGAAGCTAATTTTAAAAAGATAATCTCTGAATTAATAAAAAAGAAAATCAAATATAAATATTCAATAAAATGGCATGTTTTACAAATCCTAAAGGACAGTCTTAAAATAGAAATGGATTCTATAGAATTTTGGCAAAAAGATTTATCTAATAACTTTAATGACTTTAATATTAATGGATTGAACATAAAGGTAATTAGTTTAAATAATCTTATTAATATTTATAAAAAATTATCCAAAATTAGCAAGAAAAATCCTGAAGAAAAACATAAAAAATATTTGATGCTCCAAAAAATAAAATGAAATATATTTATGCAGAAGACATACAGAAAATCTCGGAGGAGATTTCAAGGCTTCTCTTTCCACATGTAAAACTGGAAAGGATGAAATGTTTCCGCAGCCACGGAAGCTCTTCCAGAGGCACGATTGCCAGATGCCATACAATAGGAAAGCTTCTTCAAAAGGCAATGGACACAGAGTCTTTTTATGTCCTCGAATTTATATCAGAAAGGTTTGACAAGCTTCCCGAAGAGGAGAAGATAAAGACGATAATCCACGAGCTCATGCACATTCCGCATACTTTCGGCGGAGGATTCCGTCACCATGATCATGTCTGCGAGAGAAACGTGAATAATTCCTACAGGACATACAAAGAAAAAAAGATGGAACTGGAAAACAGCGATGTTCTCGGCCTTAAAGAAATGAAATGGAAAAATGCAGATAATATTAAACAGATGAAAGACATTAGGAAAAATGCTGAAAAAGGTTTCTTTTAATTTCAAAGGAAGGGAAATAACTATCGATGCTAAAGAATGCAGGGGGATATGTAAAATATTTGGGCTGGTGTTCAAAAGAAGACAAAATGCCAGCGCTTTGCTTTTTTCCTTTAACAAGCCGTCAAAAATAAGAATCCACTCGCTTTTCGTTTTCTTTCCTTTCGTTGCCGTATGGCTTGATGAGGAGGATAATGCCATAGATGTTAAAGAGATAAAACCCTTCACCATGTCTGCCGAGGCTAAAAGGCCGTACAGAAAACTTCTCGAAATACCGCTGAATGAAAAATACAAGAAAAAAATTAGACTTCTACAACTTTGCTACGCTTAGACAAGTTCATTCTTTTCGTGATTTCTCTCAGCTATTGGCAAAAATTCCCCTTCGTGAATTTCCTCGTCGGTGATTAGAAAGATTTAAATACAGAAATCGGCTTTATTAAATTAGATA
>CAZXWV010000102.1:0-1737 GCA_964644735.1 Candidatus Woesearchaeota archaeon | reverse complement strand
AATAAAATGGAGGAAATTTTTATCCAACTTGCAATCATTCTTTTTATTGCACTAATATTCTCTTATATAGCCCGGGCTTTTAATCAGCCGATTATCATTGGTTATATTCTTGCAGGGGTAATCATAAGCCCATTTATCCTTAAATTCGGAGCTTCAGACCAGATTATTAATTCATTCTCTAAATTTGGCGTTGCATTTCTTTTATTTATCGTCGGCTTGCATATGAATCCAAAAGTAATCAGGAATATCGGAAGTCCATCGCTTTTAATAGGTTCAGCTCAGATAATTCTCACATTTGGAATAGGCTTTTTAGCTTCATTATACATTTTGAAATATGACTTTATCACTTCTGCTTATGTAGGGATTGCTATTTCATTCAGCAGCACGATTATCATTATGAAATTCCTTTCAGATAAAAGGCAGCTTGATTCTTTGTACGGAAAGATTTCTATTGGTATTCTGATTATACAGGATTTAGTTGCGATTGCTATTTTGATGTTTATTTCATCTCTATCCAACGGGGCGGATTTCAGCTCTTTTGCAATTAGGGGGGTATTAATCGGAGGAGGGTTAATTTTTCTCTTATTTTTAGCAGGTGTTTTTATAATTCCGCGGATAACTAAAGAGCTTGCCAAATCCCAGGAGCTGCTGTTTTTATTTTCCATATCCTGGTGCTTTATTTTAGCGGCAGTTTTCAGCTACCTTGGTTTTTCAGTGGAGATTGGGGCATTAGTTGCAGGAGTTGTCTTGTCTATCTCTCCTTACAGCATCGAGATAAGCTCAAAAATAAGGCCTCTCAGAGATTTTTTCTTGATAATATTCTTTATAATACTCGGATTGAACATACATATTTCAAATTTCAATTCAATTGTAGCAAATGCGCTAATTCTTTCAATAATTGCTTTAATATTTAAGCCAGTTATTTTAATGGGCTTTATGGCAATTTTTGGGTATACAAAAAGAAGTAATTTTTTGGTTGGAGCTACACTGGCTCAAATATCTGAATTTTCCGTAATTATTGCAGCTCTTGGGCTTGCAATCGGCCATATAAATGAAGAAATTCTCTCTACTTTGACTCTTACCCTTGTCATAACAATTACTATTTCAAGTTATGCAATCATCAATCCAGATAAGCTGTATAATAAACTATCAAAATATTTATTTATTTTTGAGAGAAAGAGCATAAGAGAGGAAAGGAAGATAAACAAGGAATATGATGCAATATTATTTGGATATAACAGAATTGGATTTACTGTCCTTAGGTCTTTGAAAAACATAAAAAAGAAATATTTAGTTGTTGATTTTAATCCAGATACAATTTCTATTCTCTCAAAGTTTAAAATACCGTGCTTATATGGGGATGCAGGTGATTCAGAGTTGCTTGATGAGCTTCCATTGAATAAAACACAGCTTGTAGTTTCAACAGTTCCTGATATTGGGGTAAATCTTCTGGTTATAGATTCAATAAAGAAAGTTAACAAAGATGCTATAATCATCGTCAGGGCCAGCCAGATAAAAGACGCGCTTGAGCTTTATAAAAAAGGAGCAAGCTATGTTTTAACACCGCATTTCTTAGGAGGAGAGTATGTTGCAAAGATGATTAATGATTTAAAGCTAAGCGGAGAGAAATACAAGGATGAAAAAGAGAAGCACATAAAGATGCTTGCAGAGAGAATAGAAAAAGAAGCAGAATCACCCGGGCATCATCCTGAAGAAAGAGTTAATAATGAATGATTA
>CAZXWV010000101.1:0-1837 GCA_964644735.1 Candidatus Woesearchaeota archaeon | reverse complement strand
TTATCATATTCTTCCCACAGCATACAAGAATTCCTCTAGAAGCATGAACTACTTCCACGATATTGCCACAAACTCCGCATTTGTATATCTCTAAAAGATTTGTCATTTTAATATTCCTCTGATCTGATCTGGTAATAATATCTTTCATGATCACATGAAGGGCATTTTTCTGGTGCTTCCTTTCCTAAATGAACATAACCGCACTCTCTACACACCCATTCCACCTCATTTTTTTTCTTGAATACCGTCCCTGTCTTAATCTCTTTCAGCAATTTTTCATATCGTTCTTCATGGTGTTTTTCTGCCTTTGCTATTGATCTTAATCTATTAGCAATATTGTATAATCCTTCTTTTTCAGCAATTTTTGCAAACTCAGGGTACATTTCACTATTTTCAAAATGCTCTCCATTTATTGCTGCTTTCAAATTCTCTGCAGTTGTGCCGTAAATTGTAGGAGCTTCAGTTTCTACACTAATTTTCTCATTATTGCCTAATTTTCCCTTCAGTTCTTGAATATGCTCAAAAAGCCTTTTAGCATGTTCTTTTTCATGATTGGCTGTCTCAATGAATATCTCGCCAATTTGCTCATAACCTTCTTCTTTAGCTATTTGAGAATAAAAAGTATATCTATTTCTCGCCTGGCTTTCTCCAATAAATGCTTTTGCAAGGTTTTTTAATGTTTTATCCATCTTAATAAGAATTATAATGCATTTAAAAATTCTTGTACAGAACCGACAAAATTCTGCAAGTTGGAATTTTCTGTCCCAAAAATCTTTAGATTTTTTAGCGACTTCAAATGACAGTAAAATACAAGAAGGTTTTAATGATGAAGAAGAATTACTTTCCTCTTCCTTCACCAGATCTTACACTCGGCCTTACTTTTGAAGTTGGATACTTGCTTCTTAATCCTCTTGATTTTTTAGCCGCAGAAGTCAACCCTCTAAAAGCCCTTCCCTTGCTTGCAGGATTAGTAATCCAGTCCAGTGTTTTATCATTTTTTATCTCTGCTTTGAATGGGTCAACAAGTATTACTTCATAAAAATAGTGAACTCCATCTTTTCCAATCTCATAAGAGTTCAACACCTCAAGATTATGGTACTTTCTGGCAGCCCTTTGCTCTGCTATCCATTTATAGCTCATCTTTAAATTTTTTCTTGTATGCAATCTCTTGCTTCTTCTGCCTTTGTTTGGTCTTGACCTTTTATGACCTCCTCTGTTTAATCTTACTCTTACCACTACAAACCCTTTTTTATCTTTATATCCAAGAGCTCTGGCTCTGTCTAATCTTAACGGCTTATCAACTTTAGTAAATACTCCAGATTTTCTCCATTCAACCATTCTTTCTCTGAGAACTTTCTTGTCTGGTTTCCTCCATGCCTGTTTTATATAATGATACATCCCATGCGCCATGAAATATTTAGAAAAAGTTTGTTTTTAAAGCTTAGGGTTAATTACTTTTTCATAACTTTTATAAACAAATTAATTCTTGATTTTTATATGAGCCTGTAGCTCAGCCTGGCTAGAGCGCTGCTCTGATAAAATTAAAACATGATGATTCCAGAATGTCTATCAGAAAGGCAGAGGTCCACAGTTCAAATCTGTGCAGGCTCATATAAATTTATTTCTTGCACAGATTTTCAAATACTTCAAAGTCCATGATTTTGAATGTCCCAAAAATTCATTAGAATTTTTTAGCGCTGTGCAGGATAATTCATACTAGAATTTGGAATATAAAAAAAGGATTTATCTAGTTTGTAAATAGTGAATTACTCGGTGTTAAACCCAAATTCAAGAACTAACTTTTCATCTGCGAAATTATTATTTATTATTGGCAGGT
>CAZXWV010000100.1:0-1856 GCA_964644735.1 Candidatus Woesearchaeota archaeon | reverse complement strand
GGCAAGGTAAAAACAAAGACAATTGCTTACCTTGGCAAGACAAAAAAAGAAGCCGGTAAAAAAGCAAAAGAGATTATTGATAAAATAAAAATTGACAAAATGAAAAAACAAGATATCAAAAACAAAAGTGAAGAAAAAACTGAGGATAACAAAAACTTTCAAGAAGTGAATCTCTCGAATAATCTATCAATAGAGGATATGGCCAGTTTTTGCAAAAGGAAAGGGTTTGTTTACAGAAGTGGAGACATCTATGGAGGATTAGCAGGATTTTGGGATTTTGGTCACTTGGGGGTGGAATTAAAAAATAATCTTAAGAGAGAGTGGTGGAATTTTCATGTAATAAAACGAGAAGAGATTGTAGGAATAGACGGAAGTATTATAACAAATCCAAGAGTTTGGGAATCTTCAGGGCATGTTGCAAGCTTTGTTGATCTTGCAGTAGTATGCAAGAGATGTAAAAATAAAACTAAGATAGACAAGCATGAATTTGGGAATGTTTTTTGTGAAAAATGCGGTGGAGAATTTGAGAATAAAGGGGAGTTTAACCCAATGTTTACAACAAATGTCGGTCCAATAAAAGAAGATTCAATTTTATCTTATCTCCGACCAGAGACAGCACAACTTATTTTCACTAATTTTAAATTTGTTTATGACAATGCACGATTGAAACTTCCATTTGGAATTGCACAAATTGGAAAAGCATTTAGAAATGAACTATCTCCTAGGGATTTTTTATTCAGATGCAGAGAATTCGAACAAATGGAACTGGAATATTTTGTAGATCCAGAAGAAAAATGCCAATATGAAATTGGAGATGCAAAAATCTTGGTTTATTCTGCAGAGATGCAAGAAAAAAAACAAGAGCCAATTGAGATGAGTTTTAAAGAAACTTTAAAAAAGAAGATTATAATCACAGACTGGCACGCTTACTGGCTCGAACAAGAATTTTTGTGGTTTATAGGGTTAGATGCAAATCCAAGCAAATTTAGAATAAGACAGCATATTAAAAATGAAAAATCTCATTATGCTTTAGATACTTGGGATCTTGAATATAAATTTCCTTTCGGATGGAAAGAGCTTCAAGGAATGGCAAACAGAACTGATTTTGACCTTAAACAGCATCAAGAACATTCAAAAGTTAATCTAGAGATAATAAACAAAGAAAATAAAAAAATTCTTCCTCATGTTGTTTGTGAACCAAGCCAGGGAGTTGAAAGGGCTTTCCTAGTTTTTATGTTTGACTCTTATTTTTACGACGATAAAAGAAAAAATATTGTTTTGAAATTACATCCAAAACTTGCTCCTGTAAAAGCTGCTGTTTTTCCAATTGTTAAACAACCGGAACTAGAGAATATTGCAGAAAGTATATGTAAAAAATTGAGAGAGGAAGATTGGAATATTGTTTATGATAAATCTGGTTCAATAGGTAGAAGATATGCTAGAAATGATGAGATTGGGACTCCTTACTGCATCACTATTGACGGTGATTCTTTTAAAAATAAAGATGTGACAATTCGTGATAGAGATACAACAAAACAGATTAGAATAAAAATCTCTGAGTTAAGAAATGTTTTAAGGATGTTGATAAATCGTGAAGTTGATTTTGAAAAAGCCGGAAAATTAGTCCAATAAAATTTTATTAATACCCTCCGTCTATAAAATTCATCTTTAAATAATCATAACTAATTTTTTATTAGTTTTATAAAAAAGTTTATAAATAATACATTCTTAATATTATCAATTAAAAAAGAGGATTTTAGAATGGCTAAGAAAAAAACTACTAAGAAAAAAGCAGTAAAAAAGAAATCTACTAAAAAAAGAAGATAGTTATCTGCTAATTGTTTTATTTTTATTTA
>CAZXWV010000099.1:0-1858 GCA_964644735.1 Candidatus Woesearchaeota archaeon | reverse complement strand
GAATTCACATGCACTAATACAGGTCTTTTTGCAACTTCTATGCATTTGCTCAAAGCTTTTAAGTAATTTTCTCTGCTGAATTTTCCTGAAGAAAAATTAGAATATTTGCAATCCATTTCCATTCCAGTTTTTTGAATTTCAATTTTCCCTTGCTGTTGTATTTCAGCATCAACAATTTTAAAGTTGTCCAGTCCAAAAACTGTTTTCAGCACGCGAGGAGAGTGAAGCGTTCCGGACATTAGGACAACCACTCTATTTTTATCAATCATCTCCTTGAATTTTTTTGCAAGATTTGTAGTTACAATATTTACAATTATATTGTTTTCAGATTTATCAAAAGTTAAGTAAGTTTCATCAAAAAAATCCTCAAATATTTTGGCAGTTTCTTCCAATTCAAAAAGATAATTTTCATCATCAATATTTACTAAAACTTCATTTAATTTTAAGGATATTCGTAGCAAATCATATACTCCAGTTTTTTTTAATGGCAATATTTCTTTTGTTTGAATTGCTTCTGCAATTATCTTACTCTTTTTTATCTGGCTAATTATTTCATGAATTTCATTAATCATTCGTTCAACAGAATTATTAAAACCATTTGCCTGAATTAAAGAATTCTGCAGCCTGTCAAGATTTATTGTTTTCTGATTTGAGAAGCTGTCTAAAAACTCATCACACTCGTCTATTATCTCAACCTCTGTCAATGGCTTTCTATTAATTGCAGATTCTAATTTGTATTTTTGAGAGTTAAATACAATCACATCAGAATCAATGAATGAATTAAATTGCTCATAAAACTTGCATCCTGCCATTCTTTGATAAAAATTAAATTTCAGATTATTCAATCCAGTATATGCTCTTTTTTCCCCAATATCTTTCAAGTCATACTTTTCTGGTAAAACAGGACACCAGTAAGGGCAGACAGTTGCAACAGATACTCTTTTCACATCTTTTATATCAGAAAAATCTTTGAGGTCAACATTCTTATTTTGTTTTAAGTATTCTTTTATCTTAATAAAATTTTTTTCTTTCAACTCTATTTTGCAGGGGATATTCTGATTGTCTGCAGAGATGTCTTTTCCGATTGTTTCTTTAATCTCTTCTCTTTTTCCATAAAAGATATCATTTAATTTTGAATTTATTTCTTTTTTTAATTTTGGAATTGCATCCTGGTTGTCTTCCAAAAATTTACATTTGTGGTTGTTTCTCCCAGTAATAATATTTATTTTTAATTTTTTCTCTCCATCTTTTAAAAGATATTTTTCTTTTTCATAGTCTTTTTTGTATTGGTTTTGAAGATTTTTTCCAGGGACTACAACAGATGTTTTTCCAATTTTTCTGGCAATGTTCAATGCTATAGCACTTTTTCCTGTCCCACAAACTCCATGAACAAAAATAATTTTATTTCCTTCTTTAATAGCTTCTAAAACCTCCTTGACAACATCTTCCTGAGATTTTCCATTAGAGAATTTTAATGGTTCAAGAAATTTGCCTTCTTTGTATAAATTCCACATCTTTTTATAAAAATCAATTTAGAATATTATTTTGAGAAATTAAGAGATTAAAAAGATTGTGTTTATACAGAAATTCTTGTAAACCAATGCCTTTAGGCAGTGGACAATTGTCCAGAAATTAAAATTTCTGGCTCTTCAACATCAAAATGTATGAAGACATTGCAATTGTCAGAATTTTTCTAAATGTCAAGAACTTTCAGTTCTTGAGCACACTCAAGATGTTTCACATCTTGATGAATCCTTAACAAACCACAGCTTTCAAGCCGTGGTAAAACGCAAAGATTTTTTGATTTATTAGAATATTCTTCCTACTGTTCAAACTAGAAAAGTATGGGACTATCTGG
>CAZXWV010000098.1:0-1874 GCA_964644735.1 Candidatus Woesearchaeota archaeon | reverse complement strand
GAGAAAAAGAAATCTCACTAAGAAATCCCATCAAAGGGATAAAAATTCCAAAAGAGTTAAATGATTTTGAAAAAGATATTATCCTCGCTCATAACATAATTTAATTATAAAAAACTCCTTGTCATTTACCATTCATTAAAAGGATGGTTTTTTGGAGTTTTTTAGCCAGAGAAAAAGAGACAATTACCTTGTAATTGTCTGCCACCTAAAGGAGGCAGTTTATTCTTTTTCTCTGTATAATAATCCTTTTAAAGATAGATTTTGAGGTATATTCATGAATGTTTCAACTTATTCCCTGCAATACTTAAAAGAGATATCTTTAAAAGGAAAATCTGAAAAAGAAATAAGAGAATTAATTATTGAACATAACAATCAACTTATGTTTATAAAAGATGCTCATTGTGGAGAAGGGTATACAGCAGGAGTGATAGAAATTGATAAAAAAGATTCTGAATGTTATAAAATAAACACCTCTAAAGAAAAAAAAAGATTACATTTTCATGATTTAGAAGGGTTATTAAAACCAGATATCTCTTTTGCTACTTAAAATTATACTCAATTTTATAAACATTCTTTTTCTTAAGTTATTATGGGAAAACTAGATAAAATAGAGCTTGAAGAAGTTGTGGAAGAGCTTGAACAGTATAAAGGCAGAGCGACAGAATTAATTAGTGTTTACATACCAGAAGGGCAGAACATATACACTGTTGCAGACCAGCTTGAAGCAGAAAAATCTACTGCAAAAAATATAAAATCCACAGCAACAAGGAAAAATGTCACTAATGCTCTTGAAAAAATAACAAGGTTTCTTAAAACTTTGAAAAAAACTCCTGAGAATGGGATTGCTCTATTTTCCGGAAATGTATCAAAAGTTGAGGGGCAGGAAGATTTGCGATTGTGGGATATTGAGCCGCCAATGCCTTTAAAGACGAGATTGTATAGATGCGATAAAGAATTTGTAATAGAACCGTTGAAAGAGATGCTTGAAGTTTCAGAAGTTTTTGGATTGCTTGTAATGGACAGGAAAGAAGCAACTATTGGATTGTTGGAAGGGAAAAGAATAGAGATATTGCAAAAATTAACTTCAGGTGTCCCAAGCAAAGTTAGAGCTGGAGGGCAATCTTCGCAGAGATTTCACAGAATCACTGAGGGGTTGACAAAAGAATTCTACAAAAGAATTGCTGATGAAATGAAAGAAATATTTTTTGAAATGCCAAGACTTAAGGGAATTTTAGTTGGCGGACCGATTCCAACAAAAGATGAATTTTTAGATGGAGAGTATATGGCAACTAAATTAAGGGAGAAAGTTATTGGAAGAAAAGATATAGGCTATTCTGATGAACATGGAATAAAATTACTGGTAGAATCCAGCCATGATGTTTTAGCCCAGCAGGAAATTATCCACGAGAAAAAAATCCTTGAAAAATTTTTTGAAACTCTTGGAGAAAGACCGGAGCTGGCAAGTTATAAAGAAGAGTATATCAGAAAATCTTTGGAATATGGGGCAGTTGACCTGCTTCTCTTATCTAAAAAAATTGACAAGAATATTATAAGGGAATTAAAAAGGATGGCAGAAAATACATCTGCTAAAGTAGAGATTATCTCAACAGATACTCCTGAAGGAGAGCAGTTCAACAATATTTCTGGAATTGGGGCTATTTTGAGGTTTCGGATTTCATGATACAGAAATTCTTGTAAACCAATGCATTTAGGCAGTGGACAGTTATTTTACTATTTTTTCTGGAGCTTTTTCAAGAAGAAATTTGTTGCAAGGATAATTATAAATATAATTGAAAACCAGAATAAAGAATAATATGGGATTCCTAAATTCAGACTTGTATGATAAACCCAATTGACATTGTCCTCATAAGATG
>CAZXWV010000097.1:0-1897 GCA_964644735.1 Candidatus Woesearchaeota archaeon | reverse complement strand
AGCGACAAAAATTCCTATACAAGAGGGGGTTTTCAGGGTTGCTTTTGGAAGGCTGATTTTTTCAGCTATAATCTCTGAAGTTATTGGCTCAAAATTCATAATCAAGAAGATGGCTCCTTCCCCCCCTACATCTCAAAGATATAGATAATTGCATTGCATGTTCTTCGCAATTATCTATCTGGATAACTGCTAATGAAAGTGACTTAATCGAATCAGTTATCCATATATTCCTTAATTCTTCTAAAAAATCTTATAATTTTCTCTTCAGAGATTTTTGCCTCTTTTGCAGTTTTTGGCTTAAAGATATAAGACATTGTGTGCAGTATAACTAAAATTTTTGCTTTTGTAAATGCTCCTTTCAGCATTCCAAGCAGCAGCATTCCTAAAACTGCCCATAAAGTTATAGCTGCAGGAGTTTTCACGTCTATAAATTCCGCTTCTTTTGCGCATTTATTGCAATATTGTCCTCCGCAATCCACTTCTTCTTCATCATAATCTTTTATTTTATTAAAACAATAATCACAATTTCCTTTACCCTCAGCTGCTACAAATGAGATGTCAATTCTATTAAGATTGCTTTCTTCTGATATTTCTGACTCTTTCATCCTGCTGACAAGAGTGTTTGTGTTTTTATCATAAATCTCAACATAATCTTCAAAGCACCACTCTACTTTTTTAACTTCAATAGGAATTGATAATTTGCATGGGATTTTTTCTGTTTTGTCTCTTCTGCATCTGTTTAAATCAGTGCAGCTTCTTCTTTTTACTCCATCAACAGTTATCTTTTCTTCTAAAACATCCTCAAAAGTATAATCTGCTTCGCATTCCCCCCATGAGCCACATTCAAATCTAGAATCGCATTCTTTTTCCAACTCCTCTTCAAGCATTGGCTGCATCCCGCATTCAACTTTGTCTGGCTTGTTTTCAACAGTTTTGCAGTTATTTGAGTCAACACAATCATATGCATAAGAGAATTCGTCTCCTTCCTGGCATGAACTCCATTCGCACTTCCAGTTTTCTTCGCATGGCTCACATGCCTGGCTAACTTCACATGATGGATTTGTACAGCTTCTTGTTTTTATATTGTTTAGGCATTCACTCCAGCTTCCGCATTCTGTTGCTTCATTGCAAGGAAGTCCGCATGATTGAGTTGTCTTGCATAATGGATTAGAGCAAATTCTTGTCTGGTTTCCGGCTATGCACTGACTCCATCCTCCACAATCTTGAATCTCATTGCAAACTGGATCAACACAGAGAGCGTTTTGGCAGACTTTATTTAGTCCGGCGCAGTCAAAAGAAGAATCACTCTTTTTTAGGCACCCATCTGAGCCCATCTCACAAACAGAAGTAACTATAGAATTTCCAGTGCAATAGCTTGCTGTTCCTGCCTGAGAACATTCATCAACGCAAGGCTCTTCAGGAGGAGTTATACGCCCACCTCCTCCGCCAGTTTCTACATCTACACTAAAGCTTCTGGTTAAAGTATTTAGATTATTAGAGATATCCCGGCAATAGAATGTTATGATATAATTTGCATTTATCAATGTTTGCGAGTAATTAAATCCTGTTCCAGATGAATTTGCATTCATTGTATAATTTGAAACTCCTGAATCAAGCGTAAAGTTGCACGTTGAATTCTCGTTTGTTGAAACTTCAAATATAAAATCTGAAGTTGAGTATGTTTTTGACTCTGGAGAAATGATATTTATTGAAGGAGGAGTTGTATCCAGTATACTCACGCTTGAGCTATTCATCCAATTTGAAAAAGCAGTATTGTCATAAGCCTGGCAGCTTAAGCTCCAGCTATCTCCCTCACTTATTTCATTTTTTGAAATATTATTTACATTAATCTCCACTCCTTGTGAAAATCCGTCAGCAATGTCTATTATTGTTAAAG
>CAZXWV010000096.1:0-1905 GCA_964644735.1 Candidatus Woesearchaeota archaeon | reverse complement strand
AGATAGAACATTAATAAAAAAACCATTTAAATATTCAAATCCTAAATTTAAGAAACTCCCATCTACAACTATGCTTACTTCAAGAGGGTGTGCATTTAGATGTTATTTTTGTATTCCAAACTCTTTAAGCTTTGCAAGAGAAGTAGAATGGAAGAGATATCATAAGAAAAAACCCCTTATTACAAAGAGAAGCCCAAAAAATATCATAGTGGAGTTTAAACAGATTAAAAAACAGGGATATAACTCAGTTTTTATTATAGATGATCAATTTGTTTGGGGAAAAGAGAGAACCATAGAGATTCTAAGAGGTATTAGGCCGTTAAAAATGGAAATAGCTCTTCTAGCTAGATGTGATATGCTTTCAGATGAAGAATTAGTAAAAGAAATGGCCCTTTCTAATGTAAAGTTTGTCGATTTAGGAATAGAATCATTTGATCAAAAAATTTTAGATGATTCAAAAAAAGATTTGGACATTAAAACAATTGAAAAATCTGTAAAAAATCTTAAGAAATATAACATAGAGCCAGAAATAAACGTTTTATTTGGATGTTCTCCATTAGAGACAAAGAAGACAATAAAAGATACTATTAAACAAGTAGAAGATATGGATGTAGAGGTAGTTCATGCTACAGTATGCACCCCTTTTCCAGGTACAGATTTTAGAGAGATAGCAATAAAAAAAGGATGGACTATAACAGGAAATAAAGAATATATTCCAATAGATCCTGGAGCAGATTCTTTAATATCTTATCCTCATTTATCTAGAGAAGATTTAATAAAAGCAGTAAAAAGTTTATATAGGAAGCATTATTTTAATCCAAGATATATATTTAGGCAATTTTTGAATATAAAATCTTTTGAAGAGTTTAAGAATAAATCAAAAGCAGGATGGGCAATATTCAAGAATATATTACTGACTAAAAATGAGAAAAAAATCAAAAAATAGTAATGATGATATCTTTAGCACAAGCATAATTATTCCTACTTATAATCGGGCAAAGATGCTTGAAAAAGCTATCTTATCTTTAGACAAACTAAATTATCCTAAAGATAAATATGAATTGATTATAATAAATGATGGGTCAACAGATAATACTGAACAAATAGTTAAAAATGTAAAAAATAAGATATCTTGCAGACTGAGATATTTCTATCAAAAAAATAAAAAATTATCTGCAGCTAGAAATTTAGCAATCAAAAATTCAAATAAAGAAATAATCGTTTCTGTTGACGATGATATGCTTTTTCCAAGTGATTGGCTTAAAAAACTTTTAAAGCCTTTTCAAAATGATTCTATAGGGGTTGTTGGAGGGCCATCAATCGCCCCTTCTTCTGCAAGTTTATTCCAGAGGAGTGTTGATCATTGTATGACCACATCTTTTGTAGGGACAGGCGGAATGATCGGCACTACTAAAAAAAGTTTTTTCAAGTATTGGCCAAGAGGAGGAAATATGGCTATTAGAAAAAAAGCTTTGGATGAAGTAGGATTATTTGATGAAAAATTTATCCCTTCAGAAGAAATAGATTTGGATATGAGAATAGAAAAAGCAGGTTATAAATTAGGATTAGTTAGAGATGCATTTGTTTGGCACATGCCTCGTACAACTTTAAAAGGTTTCTTACGACAAATATATTCGAGAGGATTCATGAAGGTACAATTTAATAGGAGGTACAAAAAATCTTTTGAATTTTTTTATTTTCTTCCTATGTTTGGGGTGTTATGGATTTTATTAATGGGAATACTCTCTTTTTTGAATAAATCTGTTTTGTATATCTTTCTTGGATCAATAGTCGTATATTCTTTAATATTATTTATTGATTCAATTATTGAATTAAAAAGAATGAGGAACCCATTAGTGGTTGTAATTGTACCAATATTGATGTTTTTACAACACTTTACTTATG
>CAZXWV010000095.1:0-1937 GCA_964644735.1 Candidatus Woesearchaeota archaeon | reverse complement strand
ATCTTCATGGTTGCAAAACCTGAAGAGACAGAAATTTCCAATTTCTGTAGCTGGCAGTAAAAATTAAAGGAGTTTTTGATAGCCTGTAACAGTTTAATTTATAAATAATTGTTTATTAGACAGAATATGAAATTGGACAAATCAATTACAATTACATTAATCATTGTATTAGGAGTGATAATCTTGGCATTGATTGGTTTTATGTTTATTAATTCTTTATCATCTGCGAATACTGTTACAACAACAGGAGAAGCAAGCATTAAGGTTATGCCTAATTTAGTTGGAGTTTATTTTAATGTTGAAACAAAGGCGGCAACAGGCCAGGAAGCTAAAGATAAAAATGCAGAGATAGTTGATAAAATGATAATTTCTCTTTTGGAAAAAGGATTTTCAAGAGAAGATATTCAAACATATGGCTTCAATATTTACCAAGATTATAAATGGGTAAATAACAACATGATTGAAAATGGGTTCAAGGCCAGCCATAGCTTAAAAGTTGAGCTGTCAACAGAAGATTCTAACAAAATTGGAGCAGTTATTGATGCAGGGGTTGATGCCGGAGCAAATTTAAATTATATTAATTTTGAATTAAGCCAGGAAAAACAAAATGAATACAAAGCGAAAGCAATAAAACTTGCAGCAGAAGACGCAAGGATTAAAGCAGAATCAATGGCAGAAGGCTTGGGAAGAAAACTAGGAAGATTAGTTTCAGTATCAGATGCAAGTTTTGGATATCAGCCTTGGATGACTTATTCAGCCAGGGAAGGGATTGCAGATATTGAAGAAGCAAAAGCATCAACAAGCATACAGCCAGGAGAGCAGGAGATTTATTCCAGCGTTACAGCAGTTTTTAAGATTTAGAGATTAAATTTTAATTCTTTTTAATAGATTAGCATTTCCAATTACTGATATAGAAGAAGTTGCCATTGCAATTTCAGCAATGATTGGATGCAATAATCCTGTTATAGCAAGAGGAATAGCTACAACATTATAAAAGAAAGCCCAAAATAAGTTTTGCTTAATCTTCTTGAAAGTTTCTCTTGAGAGTTTAATCGCAGAAACAACTCCTGTAAGATTGCCTCTAACCAAAACAATATCTCCTGCTTCAATAGCAATATCTGTGCCAGTTCCCATAGCAATCCCAACATTAGCTTGCTTAATGGCAGGAGCATCATTAATGCCATCACCAACAAAAGCCACCATCCCATGCTTTTGCAGCTCCTTAACCTTATTTTCTTTTTCTTCAGGAAGAACATTAGCAATAAATTCGTCAATACCAACCTGCTTAGCAATAGCGTTAGCAGTTCTCTCATTATCCCCTGTAATCATAACACTCTTAAAGCCCATCTCTTTTAATTCAGCAATTGCCTGCACAGAATCATCCTTGACACTATCAGCAACAGCAATAATCCCTCTAAAAATATTTCCATAAACAAGCATCATAACTGTCTTACCCTGATTTTCCAACTCCTGAATTTTAGATTCAAGCTTGCTAAAATCAATCTTATTCTCCTCCATCAGCTTCCTATTCCCAATCAATGCTCTCTTTCCGCTTAATTTAGCTTCTGCACCTCTGCCTCTTAAAATCTTAAAATTAGAAATGCTGCTTAATTTTACATTCTCAGATTCAGCTTTAAAGAAAATAGCTTTAGCCAACGGATGCTCAGAGGATCTCTCAATAGAGCCGGCAATTCTAAGAAGCTCCTTTTCATTAATTCCTATAGGAATTATCTCATTAACCTCAGGCTTGCCCTTAGTTATAGTCCCTGTTTTATCAAATATCACCACTTTAATATCTTTCATTGTTTGTATTGCCTCGCCTCTTTTAATCAAAATTCCTTTCTCAGCGCCAATACCAGAACCAACCATTAAAGCTGTAGGTGTAGCTAAACCTAAAGCGCAAGGGCAGGCAATAACAAGAACAGCAATGCCAGCAA
>CAZXWV010000094.1:0-1966 GCA_964644735.1 Candidatus Woesearchaeota archaeon | reverse complement strand
ATTCATATCTTGTAAACAATAAAAAAGAGATAATTGTCTACTCTGCCACAGAAGAAAAAAATGGGCTGCACATCATTGTTGACACTCTGCCTGTCAGGAAATGCTTGGAAGATAATGAGGAAATTGTTGGCCAATATACTAATTACAATGGAGTGGAAGTTATCGGAGCCTCAAAATGCATCCCAGTTAAGGAATGGGTGCTTTTAGTAGAGGTTGATAAAAAAGAAGCTTTTGCTCCTATTGACAGTCTATATTCCTTCCTTTTATTTGCAATAATCTTTTTTATCCTGCTGATTATTGCTGCCGGATTTATTTTTGCCAATAGGATATCAAGACCAATAGTAGAAATGCGTGAAGCAGTAAGAGAGATGGAAAAAGGGAATTTTAATAAGAGAATTAAAATAAACAGAAGGGATGAGCTCGGAGCCCTTGGGAATGCGTTTAATCAATCTATGGAAGCATTGGGAAAATTAGAAGAGGAAAAAAAGCAGATTGACAAAGCCAAGACAGAATTTTTGTCCATTACAAGTCACGAGCTGAGAAGCCCAATGACTCCGATGAAAGCCCAGCTTGAGATGATGCTGGAAGGGTATTACGGAAGGCTGACAGCCAGGCAGAGGGAATCTTTGAACATTGTCTTGAGGAATACAAACAGGCTTGACAAGGTTATAGAGGATTTGCTTGACATATCAAGAATGGAGTCAGCCAGGCTCAAATTTAATTTCATTAAAACAAACCTTGTGAAAGAGACAAACCTTCTTGTGAAAGAAATGAGTTTGTTTATGCCGGAAAAAAACATAAAGATTATATCACACATTGAGAGTTTGCCGATAATTGAGGCTGACCCTGACAGGACAATGCAGGTTTTGAGAAATCTGATTAACAATGCAAAAAAATTTTCTAATCCAAATACTAAAATAATTGTTGAAGTCATGCAAAAAGGAGCATGGATTTTATTCAGCGTCAAGGACAATGGGATAGGAATACACCATGAAAATATAAACAAATTATTTGAGCCGTTTTTTCAGGAGGAGCAGACAATTTACAGAGAACATACTGGAGTTGGATTAGGGCTTGCTATATGCAGGGGGATTGTAGAGTCGCAAAATGGGAAAATATGGATTGAAAGCCAGCTAGGGAAAGGAAGCACTTTTTATTTCACTCTTCCTCTTAAGCCTGTAAAGGAGGTGAAGCCACTCAAAATATTATTTGCTTCTAAAATAAACATAGAAGAGAGGGTAAGAAAATTGCTGATAATCTATCTTGGCGAGCTGGGAGAGAGGAAGTTTGAAGAATTAAAAAAAGAGGGGATGCAGAAAGAAAACATAATCAGATATATAGACACTCTATTCAAAGAAAAAGTCCTTGACAAAGAAAGAACGGAAAAATTAAAAACTGAGATTATTTTAGCATTTGAAAGCCCCCTGCAAAAAACACCTTATTTGCTTGGCGCAGAAGAACTTTATAAGGCAGGATTACTCAAAAAGTAAAGTATATAAATGCTATTTTGGATATGAATTATAAAAGAGAAAAATGATAAAAAATGTAATAATTAACTCTATTGCGTTTGTTGTTTCAGCAATTGCTCCAGTTTATTTATATTTAATATCATTGAAATTCAGAGACGGGCTAAAAAACGGATTTATTTTTTTAGCAATCGGAGTTTTTTTAGCTTTGGTAATTCATTCATTTCTTGAGCTATTAGAGATGGCAGGATATCTTCATACTGAAACTCTTCTTGTATTAATGCCTGTTTTTGTCTCAATCGGCTCAATAATGATAATATACGGAGCATATTTAATCTATTCTTCAATTACCCATATAAAAAAGAAATAAAGAAACTTCTTTGGTAAAAATGCTAATGATTAATTTTAAATACAGGGAAAAAGAATAAACTGCCACATTTATGTAGCAGACAATTGCCTTTGGCAATTGTTTCTTTTTCTCTGGCTAAAAAACTCTAAGA
>CAZXWV010000093.1:0-1969 GCA_964644735.1 Candidatus Woesearchaeota archaeon | reverse complement strand
GAAGGAGTTGGATTAAAAAAACTCCTTCTTGGATATGGGAAAGGCATGCATATTAAGCCAAAAGGAAATAAAAAGAAGGGCAAGAGGCCAAACGGATTAAGGCTCAGAAAAACTGTCAGAGGGAAGGTTATCTCTCCAGCAATCTCCCAGATTAATCTTAAAATCTTAAAAGCAGGTTCAAAGAAGCTTGCAGAAATTTTCCCAGAGCAAAACAAGCCAAAAGAAGAAGCTAAATCTGAAAGCTCTGCTTAAAAAATAGGCATAATTGTTGTTTCTTATAAATAGTAACAAAATAGAAAGATTTATAAATATTGGTTTTTTAAAAAAAGAATGAATAAAAGATATATTGGCAAAGAAAAAAATCTAAGAGAAAAAATACTTTTCGGAGGATTAGTTATATTAGCATTAGGAGGAATATACTACCTTAATTCTTGGAAAACAGAAACAAAAGAGTGTGAGACTTTTCAAGGTTATTATTCCCTCCAAGAAGAAGGCAAAGAATTAATGATTTTTGACAGTGAGACAAAAGAAGAAAGAAAGAAATCAGGAAGAGAGCCTAAAGAAAGAATATTTGGGTATCCGAACGAACTTAAGTTAAAAATCGGAGAAAATTATAAGGTTACAGTAAAAGAATATCCTCTATCAGATTATTCATATGCTATAAATGCTAAAGAATGTAAGAAAGGTATTAACTTAAAATGATTGACAGAAATACTACATCATACAATCTTAGAGATAAAGAGAAGTTAAGAATAATTGATTATGGAGGAGAAAAAGTTCTTGTATCCTATAAAGAAATGGAAAAATTTCCCCAAGGGTTTTTAGTAGAAAAGAATAAATCATTAAAAGAGCTAAGAGAGGAAAAGAGTATTGATATTTACTTGTTTTCAGATAATGAAAAAAAAGCTATTGAAGAATATTTAAGATTTAAGTAAATATTAGCAGCAACTTTTTTATCAAAAACTTCTTATTATCTCTAACCCAAACATTTTTTAACAGACTTTTTCTAAATTTTATATGAACAGTAATATACCAGAAATAAATGTTGGAGTTGTTGGCCATATTGACCATGGCAAAACAACTTTGCTTAGCAAACTTACTGGAAAGTTCACAGATACTCACTCAGAAGAATTAAAAAGAGGGATTACAATAAAACTAGGTTATGCAGAGACTATTGTCTATAAATGCGATAATGAATATACCAATAAAAAAGCAGACGGAAAAAAGTGCACCCCTCTTAGATATGTTAGTTTCATAGATGCTCCTGGCCATGAGATGCTTATGGCAACTATGCTCTCTGGAGCTGCCACAATTGATGCAGCTATTCTTGTTATTGCGGCTAACGAAGGGATAAAACCACAAACAATGGAGCACTTCATGGCCTTGCAGGCAAAAAAGATAAAAAATATAATTATAGTACAAAATAAAATAGACCTGGTAACTAAAGAGCAAGCAGTAAAAAACTTTAATGAGATAAAGAAATTTGTTAAAGGGACCATAGCTGAAAATGCCCCAATAATCCCAATATCTGCTCAGCAAGAGGTGAACATTGACAAAATATTTGAACAGATTGCCAACTTAGAAATTCCTGAAAAAGATTTAGATGCCAGCCCAATCTTTTTAGTAGCAAGAAGTTTTGACATCAATAGGCCTGGCACAAAAATAACTGATTTAAAGGGAGGAGTTTTAGGAGGGATTCTAAAAAAAGGAAAGTTAAAAGTTGGTGATGAGATAGAGATAAAACCAGGATTAAGCATTAAAAAAGCTCATCAGCAGGCATACCAAACTCTGACTACAAAAATCCTCTCCGTCCATAAAGGAGCAGAATCAGTCAGAGAAGTCGTTCCTGGAGCAAGCATCTCTATTGAAACAAATTTAGACCCATTTTTAACAAAAGCAGATTCACTAACAGGATGTTTAGTATCAGTAAAAGGAGCTCTCCCAGAAATAACAAAAAATATAAAGCTAA
>CAZXWV010000092.1:0-2004 GCA_964644735.1 Candidatus Woesearchaeota archaeon | reverse complement strand
ATTATTATGTTTGTATTTATGCTGATGAGAGAGTTGGAGATTACAAGGTAAAAGGATATGCTACAGCAGAAGGATGCGGTTTCCATGATAATCCTAGCTCTAATCATGAAACACCTGCTGCCTATGGAATATTTGCCCAAGGGAAAAAATTTGATGCAGTTGGAAGTTTGAAAGTTGATGATACTCTTCCTGATGGAGAGAGTCTTGGTTATGACAAAGTCCACTGGTATATTACAGATTTATATGGGGATGATATGGTCTGCCCCCAAAGCGGATGCATTGTCCCTGTCAAAATTATTGCTGAATCCGACCAGGTAATAACATTGAAAGAATTGTTTGTAAAGTATTTAACAAACATAGGGCGTACAGAGAGCAAAAAATTTTATGATTTAACTGAGAGTCCTGCAAGCATAACCATTGGTTTTCAGCAGTTATATTTAGACCAAGCAAACTTTTCTGTCCCATCAACCTACGGCAATGCTAGTTTTAATTTAAAGTTAAATGGCAAAGAGATATTTTCAAAATCAGAAACTATTTTTATTGAAAAAGTGCCATCAATTGAAAGCTTAACTCCTACAACAATAGCTGCTGCATATCCTACTGATTTTAAAGTTACAGCTAAAGCAGTCAGCGGAGTGAATGCAACAATCTCTCAATACGAATGGGATTTTGGTGATTCAGCAACAGAAACTACAATAATAAACACAGTAGAACATACTTACAGTTCTACCGGGCAATTTGAATTAACAGTAAAAGTTACAGACTCAAACGGATTAAGCTCATCTAAAACCTTCAGCATTAATGTTGAATCTCCAGAGCAGGCAGTAAATATAACTTTAAATAAAAAATTAGAAGATGTAAAAAATGTAAAAAAGAAAATAGAATCCTATCCAATGTTTTACCAGAATTCATTAAATTCTATGTTGAATATAAGTGATAAAGAAAATATACTTAAAGGACTTGTGGCTGACAACGAAGCTGCTTTAACTGATGATGATTTTATAGCAATTATGAATGAATTGCTTGCCTTAGAAATTCCAAATTCAATTGTTGAAACCAAAAAGGCGGATATGATTTCATTCTCCCCTAACAAAGAAAATATAAATATAGACATATTAAAGATGATTGGAGAAGGGGAATATGATGAAGCTGACAAGGAAAAATATGTTGATGCTGTATTTTTTTGGAATCAGGGAAATATGGATACAAAATTAAGTTTCAAGCAGATATCTGCTAAGTTTGATGACAGATTAGAGCCTATAATTACCGGCTTTGAGCTAAAGACCACAAAAAAAGAAGAGTTAAAAAATTTAATGTATAGCCCTTACTTAATTCTTAAAGAGTTGGAAGGCCTTCAATTTGAAAAAGACTACAGTGAAACTAGCGAGTCTGGATATGTCTATATAGCATTAAAAGACCCTGAATCAAAAATAACATTTATTACAACAGAAGATATTGAATTTTCTGAACTGCCGTTGTTTATCTCCCCTGAAATTAACAGGCTTGAGATAGTGGAGGGGGTAAATCTTGTTGAATCAGAAGAAGAGGGATTTAGATGGGGTGTCTTCATCTTATTTATGTTTTTATTAATTTTTATTGGATTGGCAGCCTATATATTTATGCAGGAGTGGTATAAAAGAAAATATGAAACATATTTGTTTAAAGACAGAAATAATCTTTACAATATAGTGTCATATATTGAGAATTCAAAAAAGAGCGGGATTGATGATAAAGAGATAGACTCTAAATTAAAAAAATCTGGGTGGAACTCTGAACAGAGAGCTTATGCTATGAATAAATATTTGGGCAAAAGAACTGGGATGTTAGAGATTCCCATAGATAAAATTATGAATCTATTTAGTAAGAAACCATTAAATATCAGATTAAAAAATCAGCCGGTAACTAGCCCTCCTGTTAGGAACTTCCCTATGCAGACAGGAAATACGCTCCCTTCTCTTGGACCAAGACCAGGATATCAGGAAGAAAATAAAAAATTTAAGTAGT
>CAZXWV010000091.1:0-2056 GCA_964644735.1 Candidatus Woesearchaeota archaeon | reverse complement strand
ACTCTTTGTATTTTACTGGCAGTTTTCTTAGAGTTTTTTAGCCAGAGAAAAAGAGGCAATTGCAAGGCAATTGTCTGCCACCTAAACAGTTTATTCTTTTTCTCTGTAGCAAGAATTTATAAAAATTTTGTTAAATCCTATTTGTTCAATCTCTTCTCAAGAATTTCCTTAACTATCCTGAAATCTGCTCTTTTATCTGAAAGCTTCATCACCTGCCCAACAAGGAAATTCAGAGATTCTTTTTTTCCTGATTTATAATCTTCAATCGCCATTGAATTTTCTTTAATAACTTTTTCAACAAATTTTTCTACATCTGATTTTCCAGATATTTTGCTGTGCTTCTCAGCCTCGTTTTTTGGAGAGAAAGATTTTGGGATGAATTTTCTTAAGATATCTTTTGCATTCAATTCAGTTATTTTTTTCTCCTCCAGCAATTTCAGCAGTTCGATAAAATGCTCTGTTTTTATGTCTATATCTGGATCATCCAACTCTTTTTTAGTGTAGTTTAAGACGCTTAAAAGCTCTCCAATTGTCCAATGGACTGCAAGATTAGGAGGTGTCTTCTCAATTATATTCTCAAAGAACTCAACAATCTCAAGCTTTTTTATGAGAATCTCCGCATATTTTTTTTCTATTTTATATTTTTTAATTAATTTCTCTAATTTTTCACCAGGACTTTCAGGCAGGCTGGATTTTATTTGCTCAATTCTTTTTTTATTAGTTTTAATTCTTGGCAAATCTGGATCTGAAATAAATCTGTAATCCTGGGCCTCTTCTTTTGCCCGCATTTTGATTGTCATTCCGTTAGTTTCATCAAACATCCTTGTCTCCTGCATTTTTGGGGGGTCTGCTTTCTGCCTTTGGATTTCATACTCAATTGCTGTTTTAATGTTCTTTATGCTATTTATGTTTTTTATCTCAATCCTGCTCCCGCCATGAACAGACACGTTAACGTCTGCCTTTATTCCCATCTTTTTGTCAATTACTTTTATATATCCTAAAGTTGCTGTTAACTGCCTTAACCATTCTACAACTTCATCTGCATTTTTGAAGTCTGGCTCTGTAACAATTTCTATCAATGGAATTCCAGAACGATTATAATCTATCTCTCCTGTTTTAGGATCCCATGATGCCGGGTCTTCTTCAAGATGGCATTCAGTAATTCTAACTCCAATAAATTTTCCTTTTTCTCCTATAGGAACCGCATATGCTCCGGATATTGTATTTTGATATCCTTTTGGGAGATCTGGCCAGTCATAATGCTTTCGCTGCCATGCAAAATTCTCATTTATTTTAGTCCCCAAAATTAGTCCTATCTGGATTGATTTATTAATTGCTTCTTTATTTGGGAGCATTGGTTTAGCTCCTGGCTGACCAGTGCAGATAGGGCATATATTTGTATTTGGCTTTGAATATTTTACACCATGCTCTGCTTTGCATCTGCAGAAAAGCTTCTCATTTGTTAGAATATACCCATGAATTTCCAGCCCTATTTTTTCCATGATTAAGTGAAAGAAAACCAATTTATTAATTTATTTCTTTCTGATTGCACTCGCATTAAAGGTTTAAACTTAAAAAGAAGTAATTGAAATTCTTATTTGAGAATTTAAATTATTGGGAAGGTTTTTATACATTCAGAGATTATTTTATTTATGGCAATAAAAACTAATGCAATACCAGGAGATTATGTCGAGGTTCAATTGGCAAAATACATTTATGAAGGAGTTTTATTGGAGAGTCCTGAAGATGAAAAAGGAATTATTCTTCTAAAATTAGATTCTGGGTATAATATTGGCCTTAATAAAAAAGATATTTTAGAAATTAAGCTTGTAAAGAAAGCAACAGAAAAAAAAGAGGAGATTAAGATTAAAAAAGATACAGAAAAACCAAACATTGCAATGATTGTTACTGGAGGAACTATAGCAGCAAGATTAAATCAGAAAAAAGGAGGTGTTGATTGGCTTGATACTCCTGAAAATTTGTTTAAATATTACCCTAAACTTTTTGACAAAGTCAATATTGTCAAATTGGAAGTTCCGTTCATGAAGGCGTCAGA
>CAZXWV010000090.1:0-2063 GCA_964644735.1 Candidatus Woesearchaeota archaeon | reverse complement strand
CTGGGTGCAATATTACAGTTGGGCAAAATGGTTTAATCTGGATAAAAGGAGATAAAATCGACGATGAATTATTCGCTAAAAAAGCAATTCAGTTTGTTGCTGATAGGTCTTTTATTTCCGGCTTAACAGATGCTCTAACTAAATGGTTTGATGAGGAGAAGAAATAAAATGGCAAAAGAATTTAAAAGAGCAGACGGAAGAAAAACAACAGAATTAAGGCCGGTAAAAGCAAAAGTCGGAATAGTCCCAAATGCCGACGGAAGTGCTATGTTTTCAAGCGGAGATACAATTGCAATAGCTGCTGTTTACGGCCCTAAAAAAATGCATCCGCAGCATCAGCAAAATCCGGAAAAAGGAACATTAAGATGCACTTACAGCATGATCAGCTTCTCTGTTAGTGACAGGATCAAACCAGGGCCAAGCAGAAGAAGCATGGAAATAAGCAAGATAACTGAGTGGGCTTTGGAGCCAGCGTTAATGCTTGAAGAGTATCCAAATATGGTTGTTGATGTTCATATTAATATTATCCAAGCAGATGCTGGGACAAGATGTGCAGGAATAAATGCCGCGGCTATGGCACTGGCTCATGCAGGCATCCCTATGAAGAGTATGGTCTCCAGTGTTTCAGTCGGAAAACTTGACAAGCAGTTAGTTGTTGATATCAACAAAGATGAAGAAGATTGGGAAGAGGGAGAAGGCGCAACAGATATTCCAATCTCAATGACTGATGACGGCAAGATAACTCACTTTCAATTAGACGGAAAAATCACAACTAAACAAGTAAAAGAAGCTATTGAACTTGCAAGAGAGGCATGCAAAGAAATTTATGAGATTCAAAAAAAAGCTTTAAAAGAATCATTAGGGGAATGAAATGGAAAAAGTATTAACAACATCAGATTTGACTGGAGAAAGAATAGAAAAATATTTATCAGAAGGGAAAAGATTTGACGGCAGAAAACTTAATGAGTTCAGAGAGATATTTATTGAAACAGGCATTTCAAACAAAGCAGAGGGTTCTGTAAGAGTAAAAATTGGAAATACAGAAGTATTAGTAGGAGTAAAAATGAATGTTTCCGAGCCATATCCTGATTCCCCTGATAAAGGGAATTTAATGGTAACAGCAGAATTGCTTCCTTTAAGCTCTCCAAGATTTGAACTTGGCCCTCCTAAATTTGATGCTATTGAGATTGGGAGAGTAATTGACAGAGGGATAAGAGAGAGCAAAGTTATTGAGCTTGAGAAATTATGCATAAAAGAGGGTGAAAAAGTATGGACAGTATTCATAGATATATATTCAATAAATGACGACGGAAATCTGCTTGATGCTGCGGGAATAGGGGCGATAGCCGCTCTGAAAAATGCGAGAATGCCAAAATATGATGAAGTAAATGATAAAGTATTATACGGTGAATTGTCTGACAAAAAAATTCCTTTGTCAAAAAATATCCCTTTCCCAATAACAATTTACAAAATAGGCAAAAGTTTATTAGTAGACCCAACAAGAGAGGAAGAAGATATTGGTAAAACAAGGGTCACAATAGGAAGTTCAGAAGAAGTAATTTCATCCATGCAAAAAGGATATTCAGAGCCAGTAACAATTGAAGAGATGCATGAAATCCTTGAGTTAGCAGAAAAAACATGGAAAGAGTTATTTTTAAAAATAGGAAAATACTTGAAATAATATGGACGGAAAAAAATTAACTAAATATGAGAAAGCCAGAATTCTTGGAGCAAGGGCTTTACAAATAGCAATGAACGCTCCTCTTTTAATCAAGATTAGCCAGGATGACTTAGAAAAGATAAAGTTTGATGCACTGAAAATAGCTGAAGTTGAATTAAACTCAGACATTCTCCCAATTTCTATAAAAAAACCATTCCCTAAGAGAAAGCAGGAAGAATTAAAAAGATTGAAAGAAAAAAAGCTGACCGATGAGCAGAAAGAAGAGCTTGAGGCTAAAGAAGAAGCAGATATTACAAAAGACGCTGAAATAATGGAGCTTGCAAATCCAGATGATGAAACAGAAGGGGATTTTGAAGAAAAGTTAGAAGAAGAGCGAGAGTAA
>CAZXWV010000089.1:0-2189 GCA_964644735.1 Candidatus Woesearchaeota archaeon | reverse complement strand
AACAAAGATTCTGGCAAGGTTGCTGGAGGAAAGGGGGCGAATCTTGCAGAAATTTATAATGCCGGGATTCCTGTCCCTCCTGGTTTTGTCATTACAGCTCAAGCTTATGACTACTTTATTCATAAAGCAGGGATAAATGAAAGAATAAAGAAACTTCTTGAAAAAATTGATTACGAAAATACAAAAAAGCTTGATGAAATCACACAGCAGATTAGAGATTTTATTGTAAATTCAAAATTTCCTGAAGAGATGAAAGAGGAGATTATTGAGGCATATGAAAGTTTGTCTGTTGATGAATCCAAATCAAAAAATGCAACAGCCATTGATATTCTTAAAAAACCTTCTGAGCCGATTTTTGTTGCTGTGAGAAGCAGTGCAACAACAGAAGATCTTGCAGAAGCTAGTTTTGCAGGGCAACAGGATACTTATGTAAATGTCAAGGGCAATTCTGAACTATTAAATAATATCAAAAAATGTTTTGCATCTTTATTCACCTCAAGAGCAACATATTACAGGAATAAAAAAGGATTTAAACATGAAGATGCCAGTCTTGCAGTTGTCATCCAAAAAATGATTGAATCTGATAAGTCTGGAGTAATTTTTTCAAAAGATCCTTCGTATAAAAATGATAATATAACTATTGAAGCAGTTTGGGGTTTAGGGGAAGGAATTGTTTCAGGGATGATAACTCCTGATAAATATACTGTATCAAAAGAGCTTGAAATAATAGACAAAAAAATATCAAAAAAAGAGGGGGCTGTTGTAAGGGGTTCTGCAGAAAACCATGATATTGTAAAGTTAACAGAAGAAAGAGCTAATTCACAGGTTCTTAATAATAATGAGATAAAGCAGTTGTCTGAGCTTGCATTGACAATAGAGGACCACTATAAAAAACCACAGGATATAGAATTTGCAATTGAGTCCAATAAAATTTACATAGTTCAAACAAGACCAATAACAACGCTGGAAAAAAGAATTGAGAAAAAAGAGATAAAAGAAATTAATGGTGAAGTGATATTAGTCGGGCTTGCCGCCTCGCCTGGAATTGCTTTTGGAACAGTAAAAATTATAAATAGTGCGAAAGACCTTGAAAAAATTTCCAAGGGGGATGTGTTAGTTACAAAAATGACTAATCCTGACATGGTTGTTACTATGCAAAAATCAGCAGCGATAATAACTGATCAGGGAGGGTTGACCGCCCATGCTGCAATTGTATCAAGAGAGATGGGAATTCCATGCATAGTTGGGACTAAAGAGGCAACAAGCAAGTTAAAAGAAAATGAGATAATCACGGTTGATGCATTCACAGGAAAAGTTTACAGAGGGAAAACAGCTGAAACAGTGAAGAAAGAGATAGCTCCAATTACTACTGAAACAAAAATAAAAATAAAAGTTATTGTTGATCTGCCAAGTTTTGCGGAGCGCGCTTCAAAAACAGGCATAAAATATGTCGGATTAACAAGAATAGAGGGAATAATTGCAGAATCTGGGAAACACCCCCAGTATTTTTTAGAAAAAAATAACCCAAAAGGCTATGAAGATGTTATTTTCAAGGGAGTGGATGGAATTGCAAGATATTTTGATGAATTATGGATAAGGACATCAGACATAAGGAGCGACGAGTTTCAAGATTTGGAAGGGGCTCCTAAAAGAAAAGAGGCGAATCCAATGCTTGGCATGCATGGAATCCGATATGGAATCAAATATCCAGAACTCCTCAAAGCAGAGCTTAAGGCATTAAAAAGAGTTTCAGAGCAAGGAAAAAAAATAGGATTATTACTGCCGCAAATAATTTCTGTTGATGAAGTCAAAAAAGTCAAAGAATTTTTGAAAGAGGTAAATTTTATTCAGGCAAAAGTCGGCGTGATGGTTGAAACTCCTGCAGCAGTCCAGATAATCAATGAATTATGCGAAGAAGGAATTGATTTTATCTCATTCGGAACTAATGATTTAACACAATACATACTCGCTGTTGACAGGGGGAATGAGCAGGTTCAGCACCTTTACAATGAAATGCATCCGGCAGTATTGCATCAGATTGAATTTGTTATACGGGTCTGCAAGAGAAACAATGTTGAAACAAGCATCTGCGGGCAGGCAGGAAGCAGGAAAGAAATGGTAAAATTCTTAGTTGAAAAAGGAATTGACAGCATCAGCGTAAATGCAGATGTTGCAAAAGATATCTCAGA
>CAZXWV010000088.1:0-2291 GCA_964644735.1 Candidatus Woesearchaeota archaeon | reverse complement strand
GCACTTGAAGTAGAAGGAAGTTCTGGATTATCACAAGTTTTTGGGGTAACAGCTGGAACAGGTTTTGATGCAATTTTAACAGGAGCTCAGTGGGCTTTTATAACATGGGGGATAATACAAACAGTTGGAGGGATGTTAGGAGTTGATGAAGAACAAAAGAAAGCATTATCAACTTCTGTTGCATTAGGAATGTTAACATATAAAGGGCTGAGCACAGCACTAGGAAAAGGAGGAGTTTGGGAGAGTGGATTTGGAGAGAGTTTTCTAGGAAAGAGTGGATGGTCAGCTAACCAAGTTTCATTTGCAGCAGCAGCAATAGTAATTGTAGCAATATACGCATTAACATACAAAGAAGAAGAAAAGAAACTCGTCACATTCACGTGCAACCCTTGGGATGCTCCTGTTGGGGGCAGAGATTGCGAGAAATGCAACAAGCAAGGAATGCTTCCATGCTCTGAATATCAATGCAGAAGCTTGGGACAATCATGCCAGCTTTTGAATCCAGGAACTTCTCAAGAATTATGCGCATGGGTGAACAGAAATGATGTAAATCCTCCTATAATGCAGCCAATGGAAGAAGCGCTTCTTGATGGATATGCATACACTCCTGACAAAGCAGTAAATCCTCCGGACAGAGGAGTAATAATAATCAACAAGGAATCAGCAGAAGGGTGCGCAAAAGCTTTCACTCCTTTGTCATTTGGCGTAACCTTGGACGAGCCTGCAAAATGCAAGATTGATTATTTAAGAAATGACAACTTTGATGAAATGGAGCATTATTTCGGCGGGTCATCTCTAAGCCAGTATAATCATACTCAGGTAATGTCAATGCCAGGACCAAGCGCTTTTGCCTCGGAAAATCTGACAATGCCGAATGACGGACAGTTCACGCTTTATGCAAGATGCCAGGACGCAAACGGAAATTACAACAAAGCTGTATTTGCATTCAAATTCTGCGTGGAAAAAGGTCCGGACACAACTCCTCCTATAATAGTTGCTACAAGCATTCTCAACGGAATGCCTATTGCCTTCAACCAAAGCTCTCTTAACCTAAGCATTTATGTTAATGAGCCTGCAACATGCAAATGGTCTCACCTAGACCAAAGCTATGAAAAAATGGAAGAGACAGTAAGATGCTCATCAAGGATTTCAGAGATAAACGCACAGATGCTTTACCCATGCACAACAACACTAACTGGATTGAAAAACGAGTTTGAAAATAATTTCTATTTCAGATGCATGGACAAGCCATTAGAAACAGAAGATAATAATGTAAATTCACAATCATATAAATTTACATTATTAGGCACAAAGCCTATAGTAATTAGTTCAGCCTCTCCTAACGGAACAACAGTAAGAGATGCTACTGATATGGTGAGAGTCGCTCTTGAAGCTAAAACTTCTGCCGGATACAAAGAAGGAGAGTCATTATGCTATTACTCTGAAACCGGCGAGGAAAATGATTATGTAATGTTCTTTAACACAAACTCTTACAAGCACTTACAGGAGCTATGGCTTCCTGAAGGAGATTACAAATATTTCATAAAATGCATTGACCTTGGAGGAAATTTTGACACAGCAGAGATAAACTTCAAAGTTGAGTCTGACAATAAAGCTCCATTAATTATAAGGGCTTACCACGAGGAAGAATACCTGAAGCTAATAACAAGCGAGAAGGCAGAATGCGTTTACAGCACTGCTGACTGTAATTACTTATTTGAAGACGGGACAAAAATTGCAGTGATAGATGACACAAGCCATTTCACAGACTGGAACACAAAAACAAGCTTGTACATAAAATGTCAGGACGAGTTTAAGAACAAGCCTCTTCCTAATCAGTGCAGTATGATTGTAAGGCCGTTTATCGGGTGATGAAAATTTAGAAAAAGTTTATTTCTTGCTTCTTTCTTCTAGAAAGAAGGGATTTTTATTTGTTTCTTATATATTCAACGCACTTTTCTAAAAGTTTTTCAAAATCTTTTTCTTCTTTCCATTTTTCCATGATGAAATTTCTTAATTCTTTATGTGACTCATACCCTTTGTCTTCTACAAACCACAAGTCCTTAAATTCTAAATTAAGCAAAACAGTTAATGCTTCTTTCAAATCAGAAGTTTTCTCTTTTCCTAATTTTTTCTCAACAGAATCCCAATAAAATTTATGAAAATAAAGATGCATTATTTCATGACTCCCTAAATTTATAAACTCGTTGTTCTTTTCTTATTCATGGAAAATAGGGGGCAGATGCAGTTGTCTTTTGGGATGATTTTCTCAATTATCCTGATAGTGCTCT
>CAZXWV010000087.1:0-2301 GCA_964644735.1 Candidatus Woesearchaeota archaeon | reverse complement strand
CCAGATATGATTTTAATTTCTCTGCACTTAAAATATTTTTTCAATAATTTAATCATTTCCAGATTAGCTTTCCCTTCAACCGGCCTCTTTTTCAGCCAAACTTCATATTCAGTTCTGTTTAGTTTGTTAATCTTTTCTTGAGATGAACCAGAATGAACTTTAACCTTAATTTTCATAGATTAAAAGAATAAAAACAATTTATAATCATTTGCAAGATTGCAAAGTACCAGCTTGATTAAATGGAACGAGTTTATTAAAATCTTCTTTTACCATAATTCTATACCAGCATTTCCCATTTCCTTCCATCTCTCCTTTCCCAGTGCAATATTGCCTGACAAATATTTCATCTCCTTCTTCAAAATTTACAAACCTCTTATCGGTAAGTATTCTCCAATGACCTCTAACTAAGTGGGGAATTTTTGCAGTTTGGTCTATTTTTTCTTTTCTAAACAAATCAGTTGTCTCATTTTCAGTTAAACATACATAAATTGGCCTGTTGATTGTCTTCCTTAAAAAAGGGAGTTTAATTTGTTTATTTTCCTCTTTCTCATTCTGAACTATGCTGTCATTACTCTCTTTTTTTATGATGAAACTTTTTGGGTGAGTAATATACACAAGCTGATTAATATAATTAGATAATGAAGATATTATTGAATCCTTAACAGCAGGCAAATTATAATGAGATTTAAATCCAACAACCCCAGTTTCATCAGAGAAGGATACCACAAAACCATCGCCTAATGTTATAGAAAAATTATTTCCTACAATAAACTCATCTGAGAATTTTAAGTTTGTACAGAGAACAATACTTGCATTAATGAGGGTATTTGATTTAGGAAGGGCAACTTTATCAACAAAAGAGGTTGTTAAAAGATATTCACTGCCAGATAGATTATCCATAACTGTAACAAACTCTTTATCTTCAATTGCTGTCAAAGGAAATGGCTTAACTAAATGCTGGTCATATCTCTGGCTAAGTTTAGAATAATTTAAAAGATAATTAAGATATTCTTCTTCAGTTTTACCTGTTTTCTCATAAATTTCTTTTGCAGATAAACTAATCTCAAACAATGCAGATTTTTTAACAATTTTTTCAAGATAACTGTCTAAACTATATCCATTTGCTAATTTTTCAAATTTAATATCTTCTTTCCTTAATCCTTTCACTAGCTCAACTAATCCATCAAAATACTTTCCCATTTTAATTTATCTTGTAACAATCTCCAAGGCATCTCTGTTCTTTAATTTATAATCTTTCCCTCTGGCAATTTTTGTTCTTGCATCAATTGCTTTGATGAAATTTTTTCCAAAATCAGTGTGCAGAAAATAAGCAAAATCCAGGGCAGTTGAGCCTTGAGGCAGTAAAAAACAATCAGGAAGTATGTTCCCTTTGCTGTCCCCTAATTTGTTTGCGCTTGCCGGAAATATTGCAATATACTTCAGCAAATCAAACACTGCTGTATTTAAAATTTCCTGAACTCCTGTTCCTTGCTTAAATTTACCCAAAACATCTTTCTTAATTTTATTCAAAGCCTGTTTTTGTCTTTCATTTAATTCTCCTATTATTTTAAAATCCAGTTCTCCAGGAATATAGTCAATTAATCCTGCTTTAGAAGCTTCTCTCAAAGCAAGCTCAGAATCTGCAGAGCAGGGAATAATAATCAAATTAGAAAAATTCTCCTTAAGCTTTTCATAGTTTTCTTTACCTTTCTCTGTATCAATTTTATTCGCGGCAATAATCATTGGCTTGCTCAATCTTCTCAGCTCTGAAGCAAAATTCTTTACCTGTTCATTGCTCCAGCTGGTTGGCTTTTCTGGAAGATTTAATTTAAGCAAGACATCCCTTACATTATCTTCATTTACTTTCAGGCCGGAAAATTGTTTTGCAACAGCTTCAGAGAATTTTATGTGCTCCATTTCAGTTTTTCTTACAAAACTTGCCCATACTTTTATTAAAAGATTAAAATACCATTTATTCAGCTCATCTTCTAGAAATTTAATGTCATTAGACGGGTCATAATCTTCTGTTGGCTTCCCTTCAGCATCTGTTGTTCCGGAAACATCAACAATATGAATAAAAACATCTGCCTGTCTTAAATCATCTAGAAATTGGTTTCCTAGACCTTTTCCTTCTGAAGCTCCAGGAACTAACCCAGCAACATCCATCATCTCTACAGGAACGAATCTGTTATGGTTAAGGCAGAATCCTTTTTTTGGATTGCAGGTTGTATTGAATTCTTTATCTATGCAATCAACCTTAACATAACCTACTCCATGATTTGGCTTTATTGTTGTGAATGG
>CAZXWV010000086.1:0-2318 GCA_964644735.1 Candidatus Woesearchaeota archaeon | reverse complement strand
TTTCTGTTTCCTTGCCGTTGCAGATGAGCTTCATTGACAGAAAATCATTTATATTCTCATAGCTGATTACTTTGATAGGGGAGTTAATTATATCCTCAAGATTATATAGTTTTTCTGGCTGTTTTATAATTATTATTTCTGCCGATGCTAAAGATATTAATAGGGTTACAAGAATTAATACAGAAAACAAAATTAAAGTGCCACATTTATGTGGCAGACAATTGCCTTGCAATTGTCTTTTGTTTTCTGGCCCAAAAACTCCAAACAAACCATATACTCTAATATGTGATAACATACAAAGAGTTTTTGGTAAAATCAAAATCTTCCTCATTTTTATTATTTAAACTAGAAAACTGTTATTTATAAATTTTCTCGTGAAGATTAAGATATTTTCAGATATGGATAACTGCAAAAAACATACCCTATAATTAATGCAGTTATCTATAGCTAGGTAAGTTTAAAAATAATTAATTCTCTTATAAGCATATGGAAACCAAGAAAATCCTTAAAATCTTCTGCATATAGGAGTGGATTTTCTAAAAATTTTAAAATGAAACACAACGAAGATATGAAATTTTCAAGCATTTCATTTTTTAGGAGAATGATTAATAAAAAATGAAAAAAGAGGAAGAAATTTTCAGAAAAGGGGAGTTTAGTGTTACGCCTTGGAAGGTTTCTGGAGTGATTGATTATGAAAAATTAATCAAAGATTTTGGGGTTTCAAAAATCGATGAAAAAATTCTTCAAAGGGTTCAAAAACATACTAAAGAACTGCATTTTCTATTAAGGAGAAAAGTTTTTTTTGCCCATCGGGATTTGCAATGGCTTCTTGATGAATATGAAAAAGGGAATAAATTTTTTATTTACACTGGGCGTGGCCCATCAGGACCAATTCATTTAGGTCATGTAGGGACATGGATGTTTAGTAAATGGTTGCAGGACAAATTTGGGGCAGAATTATGGTTTCAATTCACAGATGATGAAAAATTTCTATTTACTGATAAATCTTATGAAGAAATACAAAAATGGACTTATGAAAATATGTTAGATGTTATTGCAGTTGGATTTGACCCTAAAAAAACACATTTTATTATAGATACCAAACATGCTAATTTATTATACCCTGAAGCAATAAAATTTGCAAAAAAAATAACCTTTTCAACAGTAAAAGCCGCTTTTGGGTTTAGTAATGATAGAAATATTGGAGAGATATTTTATACAAGTATGCAGGCAGTCCCAGCAGTAATTCCAAGCGTCTTAAAAAAGAAAAATATTCCTTGCCTAATTCCTCTTGCAGTTGACCAAGACCCACATTTTAGAATTGCGAGGGATGTTTATCCTAAATTGGGATACTATAAACCATCAATTATTCATGGAATGTTCTTGCCTCCTCTTCAAGGAGCAGGTGGGAAAATGTCTTCTAGTGAAAAATCAACCGCCATTTTTACAACAGACTCTCCTAAAGAGGTAAAAAGAAAGATTAACAAATACGCATTTTCAGGAGGGCAGCCGACAATAGAAGAACATAGAAAAAAAGGGGGAAATCCGGATATTGATGTTTCCTTCCAATATTTAAGGATGTTTTTTGAGCCAGACGACAAGAAGCTTCAGCAAATATATGAAGATTATAAGTCAGGAAAACTTCTTTCAGGAGAGCTGAAGTCAATTTTAATTGAAAAAATAAATGCTTTTTTAAAAGACCATCAGAGAAAACGTGAAGAGGCGAAGAAGCAGATTGATAAATTCCTGTATAAATAAATTATATCTTTCCAGTAAAATATTTTTCTGCTGTCTCAGCATCTTTTAAGAAATAATATTGTTTTCTTAATTGCTCAAATGATTCTGAATGATTTTTTTAATGGCTAATCTTCCAACTTCATTAAATCTGTATTCTATATTTTCATTCATATCTTTTAATAATTCCAAATCAATAAAATGATCTTTCTTTGGGATAACTGAATAAAGCATAATATCTTTTGGACTTTCCACTACAAAAATAGAACTCTCCTTTTCAAAAATGCCATCAATAGTGCATCTATGATGACTGTCAAGAATTAGGAAAACCCGTTTCCTTTCTGGATGTTCTCTGGCAGGGAATATTGTAACTTTATTCCTCCCCCTTCTATTAATAAACACCTGTCTTAATATTTCTTTTTTAAGCTTATCTTCAGAATTATCTTTTTTGTGCTTACTGTTATTATCTTTCCAATTTTAACCATTAAACTTCAATAAATTTTTTTCAATTTTCTTAACATACTCTATTGTTTCAGGGGGCATTTTTCTAATCCTCCAGTTGCAAAGTTTTAATCTTGGAAATC
>CAZXWV010000085.1:0-2332 GCA_964644735.1 Candidatus Woesearchaeota archaeon | reverse complement strand
ATACAATAAAATTTGGGCCGGCTGGATTAGGACCTGTTAAAGATGCAGTAAATAATCTTGAATACTATCATAAATTAGGATTAAAGGCATGCGAGATAGCATTTACTTATGGAGCTTATATTAAAAGAAAAGAAGATGCTATTGCAATAGGGCAAGCAGCAAAAAAGCTTGGAATTAGCTTAAGCATTCATGCCCCATACTGGATAAATCTTAATTCTGCAGAAAAAGAGAAGATTGAAAAAAGCAAGGAGAGGATTTTGAAATGCTGCGAGATTGGAACTTATTTAGGCGCAACAGCAGTGGTATTTCATCCAGGGTATTATGGAACTAATAAAGAAAAAGCATATGAAAATATCAGGGATAGAATTATTGAACTGCAAAATGAAATAAAAAATAAGAAGTATACCCCTAAATTAGCTCCAGAAACTTCAGGAAAGGTAAATGTTTTTGGGAGTGCTGAGGAGATAGCCAAACTAGTAAAAGATACAAAATGCAGTTTTTGCATTGATTTTGCCCATATTCTGGCAAGAGATAAGAGCTATAATTTTAAGGAGGTGTTAAAAAAATTTGAAAAACATGATAAATTGCATATACACTTTTCCGGAATAGAGTATGGAGAAAAAGGAGAGAGGCGCCATAAAAAAACTCCTGTCCATGACTTGAAAGAGCTTATCTCAAATTTGCCGAAGACAAAACAAATAACAATTATCAATGAAAGCCCTTACCCTGTTGAAGACTCTGTTTTAGGGTTAAAAATAAGCCAGTCATAGACTAACTGGGATTTCACTAATTGTCATCAACAGTTAGTACTTTTAAATTATGATAAATTGTTGTCACCATAAAGTTTATAAAGATAACTATGGTATATAATCTTGCAGAAAACAAAGTTTTCTGTTTAAATAAATTAAATAAAATAAAAATGGATAAAAAAAACATTTTGGTTTTTTTCCTGGTAATTGCAAGTTTGTTCTTAGTTGCAGGCATAAGCGCTGCTACAACTGAACTAGCAACAATAGATTCTGTTAAAGTTAATGGAGTCTATGAGTATGGATTGGAAGACATTAGTGTTGTTGCTGGAGAAACTGTTAGTATTGAAGTTTTCTTCACAGCACTTGAAAATGCTTCTGATGTTAGGTTGAAAGCAGAACTTGAAGGCAGTAAAGTAGATGTAGATGCTAGGACCTCATCTTTTGACGTTGAAAGCGGAAAAAGATACAGAAAAACACTGACTCTTAAAGTTCCTTATGAACTTAAAGATGAAGTTAGTGATAATCTAGCTCTTAATATCCAAGTATGGAACGGAGAATTCAAGACAGAAAACTCTGAAATAACTTTGAGAGTTCAAAGGCCAACATACAACGCAGATATCATGTCTATAAGCACAGCACAAACAGTTGAAGCTGGAGAGACTATATCAGTTGATATTGTTTTGAAGAATACTGGTTACAACTATCTTGATGATTTGTATGTAACTGCAAGGATTCCTGCATTAGGTCTTGAAAGAACATCTTACTTTGGCGACTTGGTTGCATTTGAGTGCAATGATGATGACGAAGCTTGTGATGAAGATGATGAAGATGTCACAAGAGGAAGATTCTACTTTCAGATTCCTTACGATGCTAAATCTGGAATTTATACAATTGAAGTAGAAGCAGAAAACTCTGACTTAACTATGAGTGAAGTTAAGCAGATTGTTGTAAACAACGATCTTTCACACATAGCTATGAGATCTGGCGACAATCTTTTAATCGTGAACCCAACAACTAACCTGAAGGTTTACAAGATTGTTTCTGATTCACAGGATTCTCTTGTAGTTATACCAGCAGGTTCAAGTAGAGAAGTTCCAATAAATATTGAAGCAGACTCAGATGGCAAGTACAACTTTGATGTTAATGTTCTTGCTGGAGATAGAGTTGTTGACACAGTCAGTTTTACTGGAAGTGCAGAAGGAATTTCTTTAACAAGCCCAATTGCAGTATTGACAATTATTCTGGCAATAATCTTTATTGTATTGCTAGTTGTGTTAGTTGTATTGCTTGGAAAGAAACCTGAGACACAGGAAGAATTCGGCGAAAGTTATTATTAATTTTTTATTTAATTTTTCTTTTTATTTATTATTTTTTTAATTCTTAGCGTCAGCTGTGGAAAAATTTACCAAATTAGCGATTAAGAGAAGTGGCAATCCCTCCAAAAATTTATCCTCTGGAATGAAATGACGAGCTGAGAAATTTTTGAGAGCTGGATTGACATTTGGGCTAATTTCTGGTTTTCACGAAGAAAATTTGCGAAGCAAAAAGAAATTACCTCTTAATCTGCTGTTGCTTGACCGAAC
>CAZXWV010000084.1:0-2344 GCA_964644735.1 Candidatus Woesearchaeota archaeon | reverse complement strand
CCAAGTTTTTTTATTTTGCCTCTCAGTTCGTCGGACTTTTTCCAGATTTTATTTTTTCTTGCTGTTTCGCGCTCATCAACAAGTTTCTGAACCTCTTCAGGAATTTCAATCTGCTCTTCTTCACCAAGTTTTAACCCAAAAGCTTCGTCAAACTTTGATATCATCTGGTATTTTTCAGCATCATTCAATTTGTCCTCTCTAATAATCTCCCACATGTATGAGATTGCCTTTGGAGTGTTTAGGTCATCATTAAGAATGTCCAGGAATTCTCTGTAAGCAAGCTCTATATTTTTCTTATTAACTTTATCTCCGCTATTTTTTATTTTTGAGATTATCTCCATCAATCTTTTTAGAGAATTTCTAGAATTATCCAGATTCATGAATGTAAAGTTTAATGGTTTTTTGTAATGGCCTGACAGGTAAAAATATCTTAGGTCCATTGGAGAATACCCTTTGTCAATTAAATCCTGCAGCTTTAATATCCCTCCTTTGCTTTTTGACATTTTTTCTGAATCAAACTGCAAAAAAGAGATATGCATCCAGTAATTGGCAAATTTTTTTCCTGTTGCCCCTTCACTCTGGGCAATTTCATTTGTATGGTGTATTGGTATGTGGTCCTCTCCTCCAGTGTGAATGTCAAAACTCTCTCCTAAATATTTCATTGACATAGCCGAGCATTCAATATGCCATCCCGGCCATCCTTCCCCCCACGGCGAGCCCCATTTTAATATATGTCCTTTGAACTTGCTCCCTTTTTCAACAAACCATAAGACAAAATCCCTCGGATTTTTTTTATTAGGGTCAATCTCTATTCTTGCACCAGCCTTCAAATCATCTAATTTAAGATTAGCAAGCTTCCAATAATCCTTGAATTTGGAGCTGTCAAAATAAACATTTCCATTTTTTCCAATATAAGTGTATCCATTTTTTCCCAGCTTCTTTATCAATTCAATTATCTCTTTAATATGCTCAGTTGCTTTTGGGGTGACAGTCGGCATTTTATTATTAAGCCTGTAAAAATCTTCAAAGAATTTTTCAGTGTAAAAATCTGCAATTTCCTTCGGGGTTTTTCTCTGTTTTTGAGCTTCTTTGACAATTTTATCTTCTCCTTCATCATCATCAGAAGTAAGATGCCCAACATCTGTAAGGTTCATAACATGCTTTAGTTTAAACCCGTTTAACTCCAAAACCCTCCTCAAGCTGTCTGCAAAAACATATGCTCTGAAATTCCCGATATGCGCGTAAAAGTAGACTGTAGGCCCGCAGACATAAATTTTTACCTCTTTTTCATTAATTGGCTTAAAGATTTCTTTTTTTCTGGTTAAAGTGTTATAAATTTTTAATGGCATGTATAATTTAAGAAAAGCTAATTTAAAAAATCTTCCAGTGATTATTTAGGCTGGACTGAGATATCAAAGAATTCAGTAGCATAAGCCGCCCCTTCTGTATTGACATTTATCCTGAATCGTGCTATGCAAAGCGGGGTTCCAGTTGGAATTTCAAATGTTACTTTTTGTATTGAAAGATCGCCGACAGGAATTGGTATTCCGCTTTCTGTTCTTCCAGTTTTAATCCATTTGCTTACTGCAGATTCTGAGTTAGCCCCGCAGTTAGATGAATCTGCCAAAATTACTTCATAAGAAAATGTCTTTGTTCCTTCAGCTCCTTTAAGGAGGTTTTTTATTCCAATCCCAACACCATCTACCTCTTCCTGCTTTATCTCTACAAGCCTATTCCCTGGATATACTGCTAGTTTCTTGTCTTCAGCAAATAGCTTGTTTATTTCATTTTTTAATTGTTCATCAGTCAAGTCAACTGCGCCTTTTGCACTTTTGAATATATTTTGCACTAAAAAAATTCCGAGAATCAAAACACTCATCAAAAGAACTATTGTCACAATAGTCCCGACGCTCATCTCCATTGCCGCTTTTTTATTCTTTATTATCATTTTTATGCGATTGGAAGATTTCCTATACTGCTCAATCCTTGCTTGAATGCTATCCAGAAAAAGGCTAGTGATACTGCTAAAAATATTATGCTTACCACAATTCCAACAATATTTAGTTTTTTTCCTCTTTTTGACAATTCTGTTTTTTCTTTTTTGCTCATTACTAATCCTACAATTCCTGTTACTAATCCGGCAAGAGGGCTGACAACTGCTAAAATTATGCTCAATATTCCAAGAATATATCCTGATGTTCCAAAATCAATTTTATCTGTCATTTTCTTTATCCTCTTTTAATTATTAAATTAACAAACTCCCCTTTATAAAAGTTTTGAAATTATGTCAGAAATGCATTAGGAAAATCCCATCCTTAAAGATGTCGATGAGCATTTCTGAGCA
>CAZXWV010000083.1:0-2368 GCA_964644735.1 Candidatus Woesearchaeota archaeon | reverse complement strand
ATGCTGTGAATAGAAAGGCAGAGAAAGAAATTCAGGAAATTAAAGAACAGCTAAATAGAATTGAAAGAATACAGAAAACAAGAAGTTTTTGATAACTGCCGGAAAAAAAAGCTAGTTATACATCTAATCTATTATTAAGTTCATGAGAAAAATTTTCCAGCATTTTCTCTTTGACAGTACCTTTATTCTTTGCCCATTCTTTATGCCCCAACACCCACCCGAGCTTTACTAATGCTGTTTCTGCTAGCATATCTTCCAAATAAATAACTCCAGTGGCAAGAATTTCTCTTCCATTGCTATACACGAGAGGATTAAGCCTTCCGTAAATTGTCTGGGCAGTAGCGCATGCAATCATCCCTTTTTCCTGAACTTCTTTAAGTTTGGCTGTCCAACTATTTCGCGCTCTTTTTGTAGGGGCATGCCCAAGACCAGGCATCTCTAAAACAATTCCTTTGTATTTGTTTTTCAAATAATAATCTAAAATACTTGCATCCTGCCCCGGATAAATTTTAATCAAAGCAACTTTCTCTTCAAATTTTGCGTCAAGCCTAACTTTATTTTTATTTCTTCTATGATAATCTGACATAATCTCTATTTTATCTGGAAAAATCTTAGCAAATGGTTTTGCATTAATTGTTTTAAAAGCATCTCTTCTAGAAGAGTGCATCTTTCTTGTTTTAGTTCCAGGCATTGCATAGCAAAAATCATCATTTTCTGTTGCATGGCCAACTAACATGACTTCTGCCATGTCTGAAATTGCTACCAGAGCAGAACATTGCAAATTTAAATTAGCGTCTGAACTTGCACGGTCAATGCTTCTCTGGCTGTAAGTTAAAACTACCGGCTTATTTAAATTTCTCAGGAAAAAAGATAATGCAGCAGAGGTGTAATGTAAAAAATCAGTTCCATGGGTTATGATTATCCCATTTATGTTTGAATCATTCAATAATTTTTCAGCGGTTTTCGCAATCTTTTGCCAATCCTTAAAATCCATATCCTCTGACGCCTTCATGAACGGAACTTCCAATTTGACAATATTGACTTTGTCAAAAAACCCAGGGTAATATTTAAACAAACTTTCAGGAGTATCAAGCCAGTCAACACCTCCTTTTTTCTGATTTAACCTTGCTGCTATAGTTCCTCCTGTAATAATCATTGCAATGTTTGGTTTTTCTGCATCTTTTTTAATCTCAATCTCCTCTTTTTTCTCTGTTGCTTTCTTTACAAGCTTAATCTCCAAGATATCTTTTTTATTAAGGCCAATGTTATACCCAGAATCTAATTTCAGCAGAATAATCCCTTTTTCATCCTCCGGACTCTCCAATAAAACTCCTTCATAAATGTATTTTGCCAACTGAACCTCAACATAATCTCCTGGCATTGCATTAGTTTTTGGAGCCATAAATAAAATAATCTCTGAATGTATAAAAACCTTCCCAATAAATTTAACTAAATCAGATCCTCGCTTCTAGCCCAACAACTGCATTAAAACCATTATCTTTTCCTTTAACAGTATTTTCTAAGATATCATCCTTGTTATATTCCATCTTTCCTCTTAAGCCAATATTCTTTGAAAGAGGTAAGCTTGCTTCTGCTCCGACGGAAAAACCATTATAATCCAAATCTGATCTTGCCGCATTTATATACGCAAATGGGCTAACTTTAATCTTTCCAATATTAATATTTTTATATTGACCGCCTAATCTCAAATGATCTACTTCTCCGTCGCCAATAAAATCTGCATCAATTCCAACACCTAACTCTATTGGATTTTCCCCATTAGGATTAATAAATGAAGTTGCATTGTAAAGGCTTCCTTCAGGAGTTAAATAATGATTAATCAATGGCGGAGTGATTTCTGTCCCTCTAATTTTAAATGTTGTCATGTTTGTATTTCTTTGCCCTTTTGAAAGATAATTCCAAACACTTTTTGCACTATCCCATGTTTGCATAGAAAGCAAGTCTGCCAGAAGAGCTTGTGTTAAATGATCACCTTTAGAAAGATTAATTTCTTTTTTATTTAGAATTGCAACATAATTATATATGTCATGGACTGCCTGTTCTTCTTTACCTAAACAATCATAGCAAGAATCTCCAAATTTTGTCAGTAAAAATGAGACTCCTTCATCAAAAGTTAAATTTTTTCTGTTATTTTTATAAGATTATAAGAATTAAACTCATCTTGGTTTAATCCTGCTGTAACTTCTCTAATATGCTGTTCATCTGTTGGAATATACTTAAACATCTTCGGAAAATTTCTAGAAAAATTCAGCCAATCATTCATCTTAAATTCCCAATCATACTCTCCATATCTTTTACCTTCTCGTATATGGCTGAATTCATGTGAACTAACCTTAAGAGCATAAGA
>CAZXWV010000082.1:0-2382 GCA_964644735.1 Candidatus Woesearchaeota archaeon | reverse complement strand
GGGCAGATGCAGTTGTCTTTTGGGATGATTTTCTCAATTATCCTGATAGTGCTCTTTATTGCTTTTGCGGTTTATGCAATTATGAAATTTCTAAGCATAGGTGAGACAGTTGAGATTGCGAAATTCAAGGATGAGTTGCAGAGTGACATTGACAAGATGTGGAAAGGCTCTAAAGGAGTGAATGAGGAAAGTTATTTTCTTCCTTCAAAAATAAAGATGGTTTGTTTTCTTGATTCTGAAACTCCGGGAAAAGGCCAGAATAAAGAGATGTATGATGAATTAAAATGGGCTCATTATGAAACTGAAAACCTGATGTTTTATCCGTTAGATTCTGTGGAAGGCGAGTTGAGATCAATGGAGATAAAGCACATTGATATTGCAAAGACTACTGAAAAAGAAAACCCATTATGTTTTGAAAATACTAAAGGGAAACTGGCATTAACAGTCAGCAAAAATTATGGAGAGGCGCTTGTTACAATTGCAAGATAAATTTATAAATTGATTTTTCTGGTAAATTATTAAATAAAATGGAAATAGAAAAACTAGCTAAAGAGAGCAGCTATTATCCTAGTGCTATTAATCCTATTCAAGCATATTTTTCAGAAATAGCAAAATACCCTCTTTTAAAAAAAGATGAAGAGGTTGCACTTGCTAAAAGAATAAAAAAAGGGGACAAAGAAGCAAGAAAGTTAATGATTAGTTCAAATCTAAGATTAGTTGTCAAAATTGCAAAAGAAAGAAGATTTTCCACTGTTCATATGGACCTTTTTGATAAAATACAAGCAGGAAATATTGGACTCATGAAAGCTGTTGACAAATTTGACCATGAACGCGGATGTAAATTTAGCACCCATGCTACTTACTGGATAAGGCATAAGATTGGCATAAGCATTAACGAAGAAGAAAGTACAATAAGGCTGCCAACAGGCGCTTATGTGAAAGAATCTAAAATTTACAAATCTAAAAGAGATAAGAATAGTGGAAGAATGCTTTCTATAGAAGAACTGCATGAAAAAACAGGAGTAGGTATGAATTATATAAAAAATTTTACATTTTATGATACCAAAAATATAAATTCATTGGATTGTAACATAAAAGATTCTGACACCCCTCTGGCAGAATTAGTTGAAGATGAAAATAGTATTAATCCGGCAGAATTTGCAGATAATCATTTTTTAAGGAAAAATATTGAAAATATTCTTAAAAAACTAAATCCCAAAGAGGAAAAAGTGATAAGGATGAGATATGGGCTATTGCCAGAAAAGTATGGAATCTCAAAAACACTTGGGGATATTGGGAAAAAGATAAATCTGACAAAAGAACGGGTAAGACAGATAGAATATAAAGCACTTTTAATATTAAAAAAGAAAATAAGTAAGAATTGATTTTCTATAAATTTCCATAAGATAAAAAATTTATAAGCGTTAATTCTCTTATAAGAATATGGAAACCAGGAAAAAAATTTTCAGGAAAGGTGGATTTTTAGATATCTCATTTACCTGGCTTTTTGCAATAATTGTCGGGGTGTTTATATTATTCCTGGCTATATTTGCAGTAACAAAAATTATGGAAACAGGGCAGACAGCTATCAGTGCCAAAGGAGCAAAAGAGATAGGGATTTTATTGAATCCGCTTGAAACAGGATTTGAAACAGCAAAGAGCACATTTATTGTTTTGCCTGTAGAATCAAGAATCTACAACCAATGCGATGATTACGGAACATTTGGAAGGCAGATAATTGAACTTTCGCAAAAGAGTTTTGACAAATGGGTGGATACAGATGTTGAAGTAAGCTTCCAGAATAAATATATTTTTTCAGAGAAGTATATTGAAGGGAAAAAATTTTACCTGTTTTCAAAACCATTTGAATTCCCTTTCAAAATATCTGACCTCGTGTATATGACCTCGGAAAATGAGTATTGCTTCATAGATGCCCCTGAAGAGATTGAAGATGAGGTTTCATCATTAAATCAAGCGAATCTTTTAGTTAAAAATTGCTCTGCAAACAGCATTAAAGTCTGCTTTTCTGGAGGAAGTTGCAGCATTGATGTGGATTATGGCAACAAGTATGTCAAAAAAAATGGAGAAAGAATGTATTTTGAAGGAGACAGCCTGATGTATTCTGCTATCTTTTCAGATAAGAAAGTTTATGAGTGCCAGTTAAAAAGGCTTATGAAAAGAGCTGAACAGCTCTCGTTGCTTTATATAAACAAATTAGAATTTGTTGAGAGAGTTGGGTGCCATTCTAATTTAAAGCCGGATTTGCTGGAATTTGGAAGTTTAACCAAAAAACTTGAAAGTTCAGGGAATATGGGTTATATAGCTAAAGTTGCAGAAGAGATAAATGATAAAAATGAGCTGGCAGAATGCAGATTATGGTAA
>CAZXWV010000081.1:0-2414 GCA_964644735.1 Candidatus Woesearchaeota archaeon | reverse complement strand
AATATAAATGATTTTCTGTCAATGAAGCTCATCTGCAACGGCAAGGAAACAGAAATTCATAAAGAATATTTAGTTTTATCTCAGGGAGAAGAAAAACAGATAAGCCCATCTATTCCATTAACAGAGAGTTTCATAGGCAGATCAACAGGGACATGTACAATCAAATCCAGCTTAGGTGATAAATATGTTTTAACTAATGAGTTCAGAATCTCTGATTTAATCACCATAAACCTAAAGGTTCTTGAAAAAACAGAATTTGCTCCGATTGAAGAAATTATTATTGAAGGTGAGGCAAAAAAGGAAAATGGAGAGTTAGCTGAAGGAATTGTTGAAGCTAAAATAATAGGCGAAGAGATTTCTGAAGCAATTAATCTTTTAGAAACTGTTAAAAATGGGTATTTTTTCATTAACTTCTCTTTCCCAAAAAATACACAAGCTGGGGAGTATGTAGTAAGCATAAATGTTTATGAAAAAGACACAGCAGGAGATATTACAAACAGAGGGTTGGCAAATTATAACATTCAAGTAGTTCAGGTTCCTACAAGCTTGGAGATAGTGTTTGAAAACAAAGAGGTAGAGCCAGGGACAAATTTAAAAGTGAAAGCAATACTTCATGACCAAACAGGAGAAAAAATAGATTCTAGGGTCATTATCAGCATAAAGGATGAGGGCAATAAAATCCTTCATCAGAGTGATGAACAAACAGACCAATTTTTAGAGTTTCCAATAGAGTTCAACCAGGTCTCTAAGAAATGGAAAGTATTTGCTGTTTCAAATAAGTTAACAAGCGAGGATGTATTTACCATAATGGAGAAAGAAGATGTAAAAATTGAGATAATCAATAATACTCTTATTTTGACAAATACTGGAAATGTCCCATATAACAAAGAAGTAATAGTAAAGATAGGTAACAGTTCGATAATTGTAAATTCCAGTTTAGAATTAAACGAAATAAAAAAATACGTGCTGACAGCTCCTGATGGAGAGTATCAAATTGATGTAATGAATGATGGAGAAATCCATTTTACCGGGAATGTAATGCTTACAGGAGATGTAATTGATGTAAGAGAAGCTTCAGGGAGAGCTGTAAACTTGATTGGACATCCACTTGTCTGGATTTTCATCATACTAATTCTTGCATTTATTGCTTATACTATATTTAAGAAAGGGTACAAAAGAAGTTTTTTCGGGTATATCAGTTCTATAAAAAACAAAAAAGATAACTCTATTTACACAGTTTCTAGTGATTCTCCAGTTTATAGAAATTCATTAGTCAACCCTCAAACTAGAGCTGAATTATCACTCTCTCTTAAAGGGGAAAAACAAGATGTAGCTCTTGTTTGCCTTAAGATTAAAAATTTCAGTGAGATTGAATCAGAAAAGGGAACTGCAAAAGAAACATTACAAAAAATATCAAATATTGCCGAAGGCTACAAATCAATTGTTTATGAGAATCAAGATAGCTTATTTTTTATCTTCTCTCCAAAAAAAACAAAAACATTTAAGAATGATAAACCTGCCATAGAGCTTGCGCAAAAAATTAAAGAGATATTATCAAAAGATAACAGATTATTTAAGCAGAAGATTAAATACGGTATTTCTGTGCATTATGGACCGATAATAGCAAAGCAAGAAAAAAATGTTTTTAATTTCATGACCCTTGGTAATTTAAGTACAACAGCAAAGAGAATAGCATCTGTTTCTGAAGAAGATATTTTGTTAAGTGATAAAATTAAAGAAAGAACAATAGCTGATGTAAAAACAGAAAAACAAGAAAGGAATGGTGTTGAGGTTTATACAATAAAAGATATAAAGCATAAAGAAGACCATTCAAAATTCATAAGCGAGTTCGTCCATAGGCAGAAAAGATTAGAGTAAAGTTAATCATATAATTCCAAATAGCTGTTAACAATAGCTCTTTTTATCTCAGGATGTTTTTTCTCAAGCCCACCAATAAATAATGAGATTTTATCTTTTTTTGGATTCCCATATTTAAATTTTAAATTTTTTAGCTTTGCATAAAGCAACACTTCTTCATCAAGAAATAAATAAAGCGGCTTAATAATCATGTTTTGTTTAGGAGAGAGTTCATTTAACTCACTTGCTTTGCCTTTTATTAGAATATGAATTATTTTATCTGCCCCATAATCTATTGTTGAAGGAAGTGCTTTTTTAGTTATCTTCTTTTTATTTGGGAGTTTTACCAGCTCAATCATTGCCTTTTTTGCAAATATCTTAAGAGAGTCTTCAAGAACAGCTCCTTTGAAATCTCCTGTGTTCTCATAACCAACTATGTCATTGTTCTTAATCATATTAAATTTCCTTAAGGTATATAAAAATTTTTTCTGAAAATATTTAATAAAGCAATTTTTGCAAACTTTTCTTTTATTAGTGAATTCATATACTGGTTTTGT
>CAZXWV010000080.1:1231-2421 GCA_964644735.1 Candidatus Woesearchaeota archaeon | reverse complement strand
AAGTTATTAATTTTATTTTTCATTCTCTTTTATCACAAACTTCTTGACTGTTTGTCCGAAGTTTTCTCTGTCTAATAAGATATCTCTGTGCATTTTTATAATTATCTTTCCAAAGAATTAGCTGCCTGACTTCTCTAAATCTATTACCTTGTCAACAAACATAGATGCCTTGCTAATAAGAGGGTCTTGCTCGCCTGTCTTTAATGCATAAAATAACGCTTTTGTTTCTGTTTCTTTTATGTTATTTATTAAAGAAGAGAGGAATTTTTCAACAGGAGCTTTTTTCTGGTAGATTTCCAGATTAGTTATTGAGTCAAAGATGACATAATCAAATTTATGCTTTAGGAATTTGTTTATTGCTAAAGAGAGTTCTGTTAATGCTCCAGGAGAGCTTACAAAATAGCACCCTTCGGTTTGGTCAGGGGATTTTTTGATTGTTTTTGAAATTCCGTCAATAAAAACTATTTTTTCTGCGTTAATCTTATTTTTTTTAAAAATATCCTTCAATGAATCAGATGTTTTATTCAATGTCACATAACAGATGTCTTTGTCTGATAAATCCCTGACTACGTCAACAATCAAACTATTATATTCCAAACCTGGCACTAACAAAAGCAGAGTTTTATTAGATGAAAATTCTTTTTTTATATCCATTTTATTCATTCACCCGACTATTTTTTTGACTCTCTTGAGAAGCTCTTCAACACTAAATGGCTTTTGAATAAAGTCAACTACGTTTTTTGTTTTTAACAATGATTCCCTTTCTGCTTCAGAAATTTTAACTATGCTAAGATATGCTATTTTTGTCCCTGTTATCTTAGGAACAATATCCCTTACAGGAGTTCCGGGCATCATAACATCCATAATTATCAAATCAGGCTTTTCTTTTTTTAATTTTTTTAAGCAGTCATCTCCATTTACAGCAATTATTACTTTATAGCCGGCTTTTTCTAAAATAGTCTGGATAGTATCCCTTATGTCCTTTTCATCATCTACAACCATTATTGTCTTCATTTTGGCATTATTTGTTTTTTAATCTCTGCAATCAAGTTATTTGGAGAGAATGGTTTTTGTATAAATCCGTTTACTCCTTCTAAATTAACCTCTGCTTTTGGAAGAATTGAAATATAGACTATCTTTGCATTTTTATGCCTTTTAGTCCCCCTGATTAATTTTACAGCATCATATCC
>CAZXWV010000080.1:0-1131 GCA_964644735.1 Candidatus Woesearchaeota archaeon | reverse complement strand
AATCTCAAAATTCGCCTTCGCTCACAAGCACGGGCAAAGATTTCATTGGATTTCGGAAATCTGTCATTGAATTGACAAATGATAAAAATATAATCATTGATTTCTGAGGAAGGTCCGCCCACCTCTAACATAAGTTAGACTTCGCAAGAAGAGTCATCCATGAAAATGGATTGCCATGAGGCAAGGCTCTATTACAGAAACGCCACAGCTTGTTTGGAGCTATGAACTGTGAGGGAAGCTAGGAAAAACAAGAATTGATGAAACGAATATCCTGACTGGTGCAAGCCATTATGGCGCTTAGTCGAATGTTAACACGTTTCGTTTGTCTTGCTTAATTTAGTAAGAAACAAGAAACGACAGAAGGTGGCCTATTCCCAACTTACATTTTTTTAACTCAAATAATTCCAAAATTTGTCAAGATAATTAACACAATCTGCCCTGCGAATCCTGCAAATACAGGAATTAACAAATTATCATCTGCATGAGTAAAAACTGTCTCTACAAATGTTGCTGTCAGCGCCATTGCCAAGACAATTATTAGATGAGGCAAAAAGATAAATCCTATTATTAAATTCACTATAAATTCTGCAAAGATGCCCTCCCAGGCAGTATTTGGAATATCTTTAAGCCAGTGAGCCCCATACTTCATCCCAAAAAGCGCTGCGGCCATATCTCCAAAAGTAGTCATCAATAATGCTGCGACAGCAATTTTAAAATCAAAAACAGCCAGGGCTATGATTGCTCCTATAAGAAAAAAAACCTGCCCTCCAATCTTTTCCTTTTCAGATTCTCTCCATAACCCTCCAATAAAAGGTATTTTTCTCTGTTTTTTTATCCTTATAAATTCCAATTCCAAAAACAATATCAAAAGCAGCACCAAAACCAAAAGAGATATTCTTTCTCCCCAGACAGCCCCAAAAATAATATACCCCAATAAAAAAGATATTGACAAAAGATGAACTGCTTTTCTCTTTAACTCTGACTTAAAATCCCATTTTTCCATTATATTAAAAAGAAACTATATTTTTAAATTATCACAAACTTCTTGAAGATTATCGCCAGCTACAGAAATTTCCAATTTCTGTCTCTTCAGGTTTTGCAACCGTGAAGATGAAGCAGGCGGTTTGTTTG
>CAZXWV010000079.1:0-2454 GCA_964644735.1 Candidatus Woesearchaeota archaeon | reverse complement strand
CAATTGTCTGCCACCTAAAGGAGGCAGTTTATTCTTTTTCTCTGTAAAAGAATAAGTTTTCTTGAAAATATATTTCCTAAAATATACTTGTTTATAAACTGATTTTATATGAATTATTTATGGAAATTAATCTCGTCGGCTCTACAAACAGCATCTCTTCTCTTGAGGAGATGGTATATTTTTCTCAAAAACCTGCTAGAAGATGTTATTCTGGAAAAGATTGGAAAGAGTTGTTAGAAGAGCCAAAAAATGAGAGATTGATTCAGCAGTCGCTCAAATCAGGGCATCATAGCGTATTTGAGCATATGAATTTAACATTTAATATTAGTGGGATTCCTAAAATTCTTGCGATGTTCCTAAACAATGAAAAACAGTATGCAACATCTGAAAAATCCGCAAGATACACTCAAATGAAAGATATTGAGCCTGGACAAAAAGAGAAATATGATGATTGGATGGGACTTTTGACTGCTGAGATAGATAAAGTATTCCCTAAAATAAAAAAAGACAGGGACAAAGCAATTAAAAAGTTAGCTCAAGAAAATGCAAGGTATATGACCAGCGTATTTACCAATACTGAGATGGTTCATACAGTTAATTTAAGGCAGCTTAATTTTATAGTATATGAATTTGAAGATTTTATACAGAAATATGAAAAGAGTGATGAAACAATAAAACATAAATTAATCCCTAGTATGAAAGATTTTTTATCAGAAACCGAGTGGCTGAAAATTAAGGGATTAAAGAATCAAACAGATAGGGAACTTTCTTTTTTTAATCCTGATCAAGTAGAAGAGCATTTTGGAGATGTTTATTCAACTTCTTATTTATTAAGTTTTGCTGGATTAGCGCAAACACAGAGGCATAGAACAATTGATTATAGTATATGCAAAGGGACAGAATTAGGAGCTCCATTAGGATTTTTAATCCCAGCAATAATAAGGGAAAATACAAAATTATCCAAAAAGTGGGCGAATGACCTTGAAAAAATAGCAGAATATGATTTTCCTCAAGCGCAATTGTTAAAAATCAATGAAATGGGAATTAAAAGAAATTTCCGCTCTAAAATGAGATTGAGATTATGCGGTCATGCGCAATATGAGATCATGGAGAATACATTAGCAGTTGCAAATAAATATGCAAAATATAATAAAGATATAGAAAAAATGTTATCTACAGGAAAACCACAATGCACTCCAAACGGATGCAAAGGGTGCAATTGGGGAAACAGATACGGGATAAAGAGGGATGTATAAATGGAATTAGGAAAATACATAATTATTGAAGGTGGTGAGGGATGCGGAAAGTCAACTCAGGCAAAGCTTCTTCATGAATATCTTACTGAATTAAATATACCATGTATTTTATCAAGAGAACCAGGAGGGGTAAAAGAGTCGGAAGAAATCAGAAAAATATTACTGAATAAAGAGAGCAATCTAAGCCCAATAACTGAATTGTTTTTATTTGAAGCAGCCAGAGCAGAATTTTTCAGGAAAAAACTAATCCCATCACTGGAAAAATTTATTAGTGTAATAGCTGACAGGTCTGGATACTCAACTGAAGCTTATCAAGGATATGCAGGAGGGATTGATTTAAGCTTAATAAAAAAATTAAATAATGAAGCAACATTCGGAATAAAGCCGGATTTAGCATTTATAATTGATGTACATCCTACGATTGGATTGAAAAATGAAAAAGATGCTGATAGATTTGCATCAAAAGGGCTGGGGTACCATACTAAAGTAAATCAAGGATATGTTGAGATTGCAAAAAATAATCCAGATGTGTGTATTGTTATTCCTTACAGAGAGGAGGATATAGGTGGAATACAGGAAGAAATAAGAAAGATTACTCTAGAAAGATTATACAAAACCAAAAAGATTTTCTAGGAGAGCAAAAGTTTTTGATATTCATCAATTAAAAAATTAAGTAAAAATAACCAAATAATATGAATATACTTTAAAATTTATTAAACTTTGACTCCAGAATCAGGGATATTTTTAGAGTGGATGTCAAGTTTTCCTGACTGTAGGCAACTATAACAAACATGAACTCCTCCATGTTTTTCTTTTACAATTCCGGTTCCGTTGCACTTTGGGCATTTTGATGAACTAGAATAACTTTGATTTTCCATGAAAACTAATAAAAAGTGAAATATTTAAGCTTTTGTATTATGTATAATAAGTATGCCTATGCCATTTACTGAGTATATGGCGCCATCGCTCAATGGTAGAGCACACGCTTGGAAAGCGTGGCCCTCTGGGCCCCTGGGTTCGATTCCCAGTGGCGCCGTCAGTTTACAATAGCACAGCGATACAGAAAACAAAAAAAGCCCGGATATTTCAACGGATAGAATTTAACCTTGCGGTGAGCAATGTTCATGAGATAGCATCAAAAATGTGAGTAGGCTTGCAAATAGGTTGAGATCCAGGTTCAAATCCTGGTCCGGGCGTC
>CAZXWV010000078.1:0-2520 GCA_964644735.1 Candidatus Woesearchaeota archaeon | reverse complement strand
TCATATTACTTTATTGATAATTAAGTTTAAATCTTAATCGGTTGAAGAACAAACTCCGGCTTTGCAAAAACATTTTTTTCATCAACAACTCTAGCAATTTCTATAAACTGCTCTTCAGAAAAAATACATGCAAGAGAGCCTTTTTCCAATTCAACTTCTTTTTTCAAATCTCTTCTATAAACTGGCTTGCCTGTTAATAACTGCTTTATGCTTTCGTTCTTTACTTCCACTACTGGATGAAGATTGATAATTATCTCTGCAGGGATTACAATCCTCCTTAATAATTCTTCATTTCCTTTTTCATATTCATCAACAGCTTTTTCAAAATCATATAAATTTACTGAAGGGTATTTTATGTCATCCTCATTGAATATTCCTGCTCTTGTCCTTCTTAATTCTAACATATGGGCGCCTATTTTCATATAATCCCCGAGATCAGAAATTAATTTTCTTATATAAGTCCCTCCTGCGCATTCAACCCTAAACAAAATGTCTTTTCCTTCTTTTTCCAAAAGTTCAAACTTTTTTACCTCCCTTTCTCTTTCCTCTCTTTTAACCCTTGATTTTACCGGAGGAAGCTGAATAATCTTTCCAGTAAATTTTTGCTTAATTGCTTTTTTAATATCTTCTATTGGGGTGTCTTCATGAATTCTCATTACCCCAACATACTCTTTATCCTCTCCAAGAAAATATCCTGTAAATTTACATCCCCTATTAATTGCAACTGGCAAAACTCCTGTAACTTTTGGGTCTAATGTGCCAAAGTGGCTGGTTTTCCTCACTTTAAGCTTATTTCTTACAAAATCAGATACATTAAATGATGTTGGTCCAGATGGCTTGTCAATGTTTATTATCCCAAATTCTAAAAGCTCTTGCATTGATTTCTTTGATTTTACTTTTTCTAAGTTTATCATATTGTATATTTATCTTAATAATTCTATATTTAAAACATTAACTAAACTATTGTTAGATTTAGTTGCAGGAATCTTTATTTTATCTCCCCTTTTAAATATTGTTGCCTTTTCTTTGGATTTAGTTTTTCTATAGCATATCTTAACATTGTTCTTGGCATATTTTTATAATGCTGAATTAAGAATTGTTCTAATCTCTTTTGGTCTCTTTTTCCAATCTCTCTTAACATCCATCCTACTGCTTTATGTATTAAATCATGTTCATCAGTAAGAAGCAGTTTTGAAATATTAACTGTTTCTTCAAATTGGCCATGCCTTATAAAATAAAATGTAGAGAGTATTGAAATTCTCCTTTCCCAGAGGTTATCTGATTTGGCAAGGTTATACAGTATTTTTTTATCTTTATAAAGAAGAAAATTACCTAAAATATTTGGTGCAGACAAATCAACTAAATCCCAGTTGTTTATATTTTTTGCATTTTTCAGATAAAAATCGAAGATTTGTTTTTTTAATAGTTCATCTGCTTTTGAATATTTATGGATTAATATCAATAATGCAGTTAGCTTATGCTCATGAATTCTGCTATTAATTAACTCCTGCAGATTGTCTAAAGATAAATCAAAATATCTTTCTGCTATTTTTCTCTGCTCCGGGGCTGAAATTCCAAGAATAATATCTTCTTCCGCATATTCACCACTTCCTCTCTTAAAAAATTTTTTAAATATGCCTGCTTTTTCAGGATTAGCAAACTTCTGAAGTTCTTCTTTAAGAAGATTTAGCATAATATTTCAAGAATTATTGATTATAAAAAACTAACTAGTAATCTAACATTTCAAGGTTATTTCCACAAATTTCTCTTATCCTTTTTGATATTCGCACAGTTGGGATAGAAACATTTTCCCCATTAATTATATTCTCAACACTCTTTTCAAGATTATAACATTCTTTTGCTTTATCTTCTTTTGTTTTAGAATTGAATTCATCTACTAAATCATTTAATTCTTCCAAATAAACTGGGTTAGCCATTCTTTTTATGTTAATAAACTCATTTTTATCCCTTTTTTCCTCTAAAAACTTGAGATAAGATGGAATGGGTTTTTCAAATCCTTTAAGAAATTCTTCTAGGGATATTTTTCCCCTCTTCATTCTAGAATTAAGTAGTATCATGCAAAGTAATGAATTAATGTAATCCCGAGTTAGTCCTGTATTTGGATTAAATTCATTAGCAGAGAAATAATGGTTTATCATTTTAATATCTCCAATTTTGGCGTATGAAACCTAATACTCTGAACTTTATAAATCTTGTGTTTCTTGTGCACATAGTGTTTATTATACAATTTTTTGTGCACAATTGACACATCACTTATTTTCCCGTTTTCTTTTAGTGACAATAAACTCTTCTCCTCTTTCAACATGGTCTAATTTTGATGAAAAGAATGCATCTATTATTGATTCTATAAGTTCAGATCTCGTTGATTTTAAATATAAAGATGCGTTGACTATCTCATCAAGTTTTTCCACTAACTCTTTTCTAACTCTTATCCCAAAACTTATGCTTTTCTCTTTCATATGTGCACATTGTGTATATGGTATAAAAATCTTTCTATCT
>CAZXWV010000077.1:0-2541 GCA_964644735.1 Candidatus Woesearchaeota archaeon | reverse complement strand
GTTCATCTCAGCAGGGATTTTTGCAGGGATGATTTTAAGTTACCTTGTTCTTTAATTGTTCTCACTTTTAGAAGGTAACAAAAACATAAGGTTTATAAAGTATGTATTTCTCGGTTTTGAATAGTAAATAAAGGTAAAAATGTTAATCAAACAAGAACTTATAAGCAGGATAAAAGATTATTTTGATCTGAATATCTATGAAACAAAGGTGTGGCTAGCTCTGCTTGGAAAAGGAATTGCTTCAGCTGGTGAAGTTGCCAATATTTCTGGAGTTCCAAGAAGCAGGACTTATGATGTTTTAGAAAGCCTTGATAAGAGAGGTTTTGCTATTGTAAAGCTCGGAAAGCCTGTTAAATACATAGGCGTCAAGCCGCACATGATACTTGAGAAATTAAAAAATAATGTAAGAAGAGATGCAGAAGATAAAATTGTAACTCTTTCAAAAATAAAAACTACATCTGAGTTTGAAGAGTTGGCTAATTTGTACAGTGAAGGGATGAACCCAATAAAAAGAGAGGAAATTTCAGTAGCATTGAAAGGAAAATCAAATATATCCAACCATCTTAGAGAAATGATGCAAAATGCAGAAAAAGAAGTAATAATATGCACAAATGCTGAAGAAGCTGTGTTAAAAGCAAAACTATTCCAGGAGACTTTTGGATTTCTTAAAAAATCAGATGTTAAAATTAAAATAGCTTTGTCAGGCGATAATAATTTGATTAAGCAGATAAGCTCCAAATCCGGAATAAAAATGAGTAAAATAGATATTGATGCTAAATTTTTCATTATAGACAGAAAGGAAATATTATTTTATCTAACTCCAAACAAATCTGGAGAAGATATTGCTATCTGGCTAAATTCTGAGTTTTTTGCAAGCGCATTTGCATCAATGTTTGATATGGCTTTGAGGTAAAATGGATAATCTAAACGCAAGATTTAAACAATGGAATAAAGTTGAACTAGGAACAATTAACTCTCTGAATGACATAATTAATAAGGGTTATACTGAATTCGTAACATTTGAAGAAGATAATTATAATCCTAAAAAACCATTCATTTGCTTTAAAAAATCTTCTGAAAATCCTGATGCGATTATACTCTCTTATAATGTATATTTCGGGTTAGTAGATGAATATATATTTTCTAATGATAACAATAATGAGATTGATAATCTGCTTGAGTTGGTAAAAAATAGATTTGAGAAGTATATTTCTGTTAAATAACTCTTAATTCATCCACACTCATTTCTTTCATTCTATTTTTATTCTTCTTTCTCCAAAATCCAATAAATTCTAATATGCTAAATTTTATTTTTTCCCTGGCATAAATCCTTCCGGATTTGACAAAAGTACTTCTATGCTCTTTTTTGAATCTCTTAACATTTTTTTCATCTTTCAGCCCAGGCCCTTTGAATAAAATTTCTTTTTTAGTTTTAACAGCAAAAAAATACCCTGCAGAATGACCTCCCTTATAATCAAACCCGCAATTTTTAATATCAAAGAATTTCTCTATCTCTTTTTCTAAATGTTTGTAAAATTTTAATAATTTTGAGCCGGCAATATCCCCCTCCTGTTTGCCTGTTTCTGCTTCCATCAGAACAAATTCAAAACCTTTCCTGCTTGAATATTTTTTTATTTTATTCAAATCTGTTTTTTTAACTTCAAATGAGGCTGTACTAGGGTTTTTCAGAAATCTCTGGCACTCTCTTTTGAATTTTTCAAATGTTTCTTTTGAGAGTGCAGCCAGAGCATTTCTATTCTTGAAAGTAGGGTCAATCAATATTATTGGTGACTGCAGTTTAGCGCTATTCAAGTCCATTAAAACATTCTGCTTGTTCTTGAAATCTTTTTCAATATCTATTACAATCTTTTCTTTAGCCACAGACATAGCTTTAACAAATTTCAAAAATCCTCCATAATAATAAACAAGCAGTTCAATGGCATAACCAGAAAATCCGCGGATGTATGATTCAGCGCCATAACATTTATTGGCATAACAAAATGCTTTTGCGATTTTTATATCACCTAAACTTTTTTTTGATTTTATTTTTCTTTTTATGTATCTAACATGGGAGTATGAGAGGTCTGTAATGTTTCTGGCTTCTTTAGGATTTTTTACTTTTATAACTGGTATTATTTCTAAAGAGAAAAAAGGATTAATCATAACCCTGAAATAATCCCTTGAGCCGTGTATAACTGAAACATTTTTAATGTTTTTTAATGCTTTAAATGTTATTTTTGATATTTCATCATCTTTGTATTTTTTATCAAACCTTACAAAAATATCCGCATCATAGCAATCTTTTTTTATCACAGTATTTTTCGCAAAACTCCCTCCAACAAAAATTTCTGCACTTATTTTTAATTTTGAGATATTCTTGCTGAATTCTCTAATAAACTCCTTGATGCAAGATTTCATCTCATTCATCTCTTTTTTAGGAGGCTCTATTTTCACTAAGATTTCATTAAGAACAGAATTGATATTTTTATTTTTTATCATATCATTTTACCGCAATAATACTTATAAACTATTCTAATATCT
>CAZXWV010000076.1:0-2589 GCA_964644735.1 Candidatus Woesearchaeota archaeon | reverse complement strand
AATCCAGGGCCAGGAGCAATAGGGATAGTAGTCAGAAAAGATGGGGAAATTCTTACAAAATACAGCGCGATAATTGGAGAGCGCACCACAAATAATATTGCAGAGTATGAAGCTTTAATAAAAGCATTGGAATTAGCCTCGAATTATACTGATAATGAGGTTACATGCTTTCTTGACTCTGAGCTTGTTGTCAGGCAGCTTTTAGGGGAATACAAAGTCAGAAATTCGCAACTGCTTGGATTATTTTTAAAAGTCCAAAAACTCCAGGAAAATTTCAAAAGAATAAAATATCTTCATGTGAACAGATTGAATAAATTCCAAAGCATTGCCGATGAATTATTAAATGAAGAATTAGACCGAGCAGGATATAAAAAATACCGTAGAAAATAAAACGTCAAGGAATAAAAGAGTAAATATTTAAACTAAATTCGTATTTGTTAGTTATGGGACGTGAAGAGCAGATAATACATGAGAGGCTTAGAAAACTTGAAGAGTTAAGAAAGCAAGGGATTAATCCTTACCCTCATCAATTTGAAAAAAAGCAAGATAGTTCTGAATGTTTAAAGTCCAAGCTTGGAACAAAAGTAAAAACAGCCGGGAGAATCATGACAAAAAGAGATATAGGAAAGATTGCTTTTTGTGAATTGCAGGATTCTGCCGGAAAAGTACAAATTGTGCTTCAAGAGAAAGAAACTCCGAAAAAAGAATTTGAATTTTTTAAAAATTACATTGATGCTGGAGATTTTGCAGGAGTTGAAGGCGAGATGTTCAAGACAAAAACCGGGCAGATATCAATTCTTGTAAAAAAAATTGAATTATTAAGCAAATCTATCCTTCCATTGCCGGAAAAATTCCACGGACTGCAAGATAAGGAAGAGAGATACAGAAAGAGGCATCTTGATTTAGCAATGAACCATGAAGTTAAAGGAGCATTTGAAAAGAGAGCGCAGATAATTGATATTATTAAAAAATTCTTAAAAGAAAAAGGATTTATAGAAGTTGAAACTCCTGCATTGCAATCTGTTTATGGCGGGGCTTCTGCAACTCCGTTTAAGACTCATCTGAATGCGTTGGACATTGATTTGTTTTTATCAATATCTCCTGAGCTTTATTTAAAGAGATTAGTTGTAGGCGGCTTTGAAAAAGTTTTTACAATTGGAAAAAATTTCAGAAATGAGGGAATAGATAAATTCCACAACCCAGAATTTACAATGCTTGAGTTCTATTATGCTTATGCAAATTACGAGAAATTAATGGACATGACAGAAGAGATTATTAATAAATTATTGGGTGAACTAGAATTAAAGAGCGAGATTCAGTATAATGATAAAAAATTGAATTTTAAGATGCCGATAAAAAGAATTAAATTTAGCAAATTAATTCTTGATAAAACCGGGATTGACATTGAAAAAGCATCTACATTTGAATTATTGAAAAAAGAAATTGAAAAAAATAAATTGAAAGATGTTGAGATAAAAGAATGCAGGCATTATGGGGCATTGCTTGATGAGCTTTATAAGAGAGTTGTTAGGCCAAGTATAATACAGCCGGTATTTTTAACCAACTATCCTGTTGAAATGATTGCTTTAGCAAAAAGAAACGAGAAAAACCCAAAAATAATCAACAGTTTTCAGCTGATAATTGACGGCACAGAAATAGTAAAAGCGTATGACGAGCTTAATGACCCTATTGACCAGGAGAATAGATTAAAAGAGCAGTCAGAATTATTAAGAGAGGGGGATAGAGAGGCAATGCCTATGGACGAAGATTTTATTAATACGTTGAAATCCGGAATGCCTCCTACAGCAGGATATGGGCTTGGGATAGACAGATTAGTTATGCTGCTGACAAATCAGCCGTCAATAAGAGATGTTATTTTATTTCCGTTTATGAAGCCTGAGGAAAAATTGGAGAAAAAATAATGGGATTGATTGTAAAAAGCAATATCAAGAAAGTTGTAAGAGAGTTGGACAAAGAAAAAGCTGTATCAAGCATTGCAGAAGAGGTTGGGATGGCTCTTGAAAGAAAAGTTGAAAATATTTTATCCGATGCGATAAAAAGGGCCAAAGCAAACGGAAGAAAAACTTTGCAGGCGAGGGACTTGTAAATAATTATAAAAATGAAAGGAGGTAAAACTAAATGAAAATTAGAATATTAAGTGGGATTTTAGTTCTTTTAACTATATTCACATTAGCAATGGTTTTGGCAGAGGAAATTCCTGCAGATGTCCCAACAACAGAATCTGGCGCAATAGGAGATGATGTTGAAAAAATTATGGGAGAGGTTAAAACTCCTCTTGGGCAGAATAAAGTCGGATTCTCCAGAGTTTCCAGAGGGCATGGGTGGATTACTAACGGTGATGAAGGATATCTTATTACAGGAATGTGGGTTAGTCAGAGATTTGCTTACATTGACAAAGAAAGAAAAGAAATAGAAAGCAATGTTTCTTTTAGGAGTTTCGGAAGATTGAACATTCTTGGAGCAGGCAGTTATAAACTAGTGCTAATTCCAGAAAAAAATGACAAGGATAAAGCAGATTTCTATGTTATTCCTTTGAAAGAAAGCATATCTGATATAGAAGATGCCAGC
>CAZXWV010000075.1:0-2620 GCA_964644735.1 Candidatus Woesearchaeota archaeon | reverse complement strand
GAAGCGAACAAATATGCAAAACTGAATATTGAGTTAAACAAATTAAAAGATAAAATTGAGTTAGCTCCAGGAGATATAAAAAATGTTGTTAGAAATTTATGTAGAAAAAAGGGAAGGTTAAGCGAAGGAAACCGTAGGTGTCCTCGCTTTGATGTTATTGTTATGCCAAGACCTCAATTAAAAAATAGCTTTCTTAAAGAGGCGTTTATGCTGAGCAAAAAAGGAACAAGAATTTATTATTATGATTTTTGCAGGGTTGAAGAGATTGATTCTGTTGTTGATAAAATAAAAAAAGAGGCTGGATATTCAAAAAAGAAAGTAAGAATATTGGATGTTAAAAAAGCTGGAGAAACCGCCCCATATAAAATTAGGTTAAGAGTTGATTTTAAGGTGTTAAACTGAAAGCTCCTTGGAATAAAACCGGTAAAATTAAACTCAGGATCATAGTTTTCTCCAACCAATTGCATACCAATTTCTTTTTGGAGATAAACTTTACATGCTCCTCAACAATCTAGATATAATCTTTTGCAAAATTCCATGTGACCTCTAAATAATGACACTTCTTAAATATTTTGTTTTTGAAAAATGTTCTACAACCTTTTTCTTATCGCAGGAGATACTAAATTTTTTATCTCTTTTCTTTGTTGTTCTGTTAAATATCTAAACCCTCTTATAATACCAATACAATTTTTAGTATTACAATCACATTTAAAAAAACTCGGTGTTGCAGAATTAATTAAATCCCATTCGCTCGTATTATAATTATAAGTTAGTTCTTGCCCTCTTTGTATAGGTTTTAAAACCTTTAAACTTACATCTGAAAAATCTATATAGCAATTAGGGTCACAGGAATGATTGAGAAAGTCATCATACTTTAAATCTGATTCTATAAATAAGTTCTTATCTATCTCTAAAGATAAAACATTTGTATGTGTGTCATCTCCTCTTCTGCCTGTGAAGTAAAAGATAGTTTGCCCAATTATTATTGGAACCCTTGCAAATAAACCTTTTCCGAATCGTGAGGATTTAATCTCTAAACTTTCAGGTAAATTCATCAAAAGATTATAAATTGAATATATAAAAAGATATATGTAAAAGTCCCGTCACTTAACAGCAAAATCAGTTCAAATAAGTTAACATTCTCTTGTTTTTAAATTATAATCTTTTCTTGATTTTAACAGCAGTTGGAGCTTCTCCTCCGTGCCAGGTAAATCTAGGCCTCATCCTCATAGAATAAATCCTCTCAGAATTATCGTCAAGAATTATTGCAGAACCTTTTAAACTAGAAAGATTATTCATATTCTGCTGAATGCTTGATGAAAGGTATGTCTGCATTATCTGATTTAAAGCCTCTATATCTGGCTGAGATGTAACTCTATGAGAGATAACAATATCTGACTGAGTCATAACATCTCTGTGAATTTGCCCTGGCTGCTGTGTTGCCAACACCAATGAAATGCCGGGCTGCCTTCCCTCTCTTAATAATTGGACTAAAGCATCAGTTGCAACAGTCTGTTTATCCAATGGAAGAAATTCATGGGCCTCATCTATAAAAATCCAGACAAGAGGATATTCTTTTTTCTCTTCAGAAGATAAGAACTCCAGTCCTTTTGAAATTGATTTTACCTCTTCATCTTTTCTGGCAGCCATTCTCTGGTTGAATATTTTTCTTGAGACCAAGCTAATAACTAAAGCTCTAACATTAAATGCCCCAACAGAATTGTACACGCTCAAATCCAGGACAGAAGTTACTCCAGCATAAAGCAGCTCGTTAACTTTCGTTGCCTCTTCACTGCTTCTTGCAAAAATCCCCCAGGTATCTGCTGCTTTAAACAAACCAACTGCAGCGTTTTTAATGTCTAATTGGCTTCTTTCATCTGCATCAATGCTCTCTAAAATTTCTTTAACTCCGAAATCCCCAAGTTTCCTTAAATTAGTTATTATCCTTTCTATTAAAATAGCTACCGGACTTATTATGTCAAGGCCAAAAGTTAATATCCAGTCCTCAGCACTCATCTCAGTAACATCCAAAGCAAACTTTTCTTCTACAGGGATTCCTTTAGCAATATAATTATCATAATGCTCAAAAGGAACAAAAACCCTAACAGGCAAGTTTTTTGACTGTAGCCCCCAATCTGCCAGTAACTCTTTATCTTTTTCATTTTGAAATTTCATTGTCCAGTAGATTCCCATGGTATCAAATATCAACGGAGCGATATTCTGGCTTACCTCTTTTGGAAGATTGGATATCTCTTCTGCTAAAACACCAAGAGTATAGGACTTTCCTGACCCTCTCTTCCCAGCAACCAATACTACATGCGATCTTGCAACATCCATATAAATTTTATTGCTTAAAGAAGTATACTGCCCCATCTTCACATACCCTTTTCCAATAAAGACAAGCCCTTTATTTTCCATAGCCTTTTTATCAGCTGCACCCCTTCCAACTATAATATCATATGGCATTGTAAGATAGCGAGGGCATTTAAATTCCCTTCGCTTAACCTTCCTATTTAATTTCTTATAGTTAACTTCCCTTAAATAATTAACTCTTGACCAAACTAATTATAAAAAACTCTTTGTATTTTACTGGCAGTTTTCTTAGAGTTTTTTAGCCAGA
>CAZXWV010000074.1:0-2699 GCA_964644735.1 Candidatus Woesearchaeota archaeon | reverse complement strand
GGTATAAAGATTAATCATAAACTTTATCTCGCTTATCAATCTTTACAACAACAATTCTCTTTTCTTCGTGATTAACACGATAAAGTGCTCGGTGCTTTCCGATTCTTATTCTAAATGTTGGCAATTCATAACCAAGAACTCTTTTTGCATCATACGGAACAGGATTTTGTTTTAAGGTTTCAAGCTTTTCCGAAATTCTCTCAAAAAGTTTATTTTCGCATTTGGAAAGAAAATGTTCAGGCTGTTTATCCAGCTTTATTTCGAACATTTTTAATTTCCTCTAAAGAAACCAAATTTCCAGTTTTTTCGTTTTTTACACTATTGTCAAGCATTCTTCTTTCTTCTTCAGTTATGATAACATCTGCATCTATCATGTTTTCTTGTATATATTTCAAGGTTTTTTCAATCCTATCTAATCTATTGTCTATATTATGCTGTTCCATAAATAATCAATAATTCTTACCTATATAAAATTTTCTAAAATGCACACTGTCACCAACCTTAATTTTGGAGATTTAAATTTCTTAATTCCTCAGAAAAAATAAAATTCACTCCTTCTCACTCTTGATTTTATAATGCAAAATTTCTGATGTTTTCCAGGCTTCTTTGCTCAAGCCAGCCTTTAAGCTAAGATGCTCAAGGAATTTTATTTTATCCTCAATCTCTTCCCAGACTTGAGGAAGAAAAGTAGCTGAATGCAAACCTTTTTGCAAGATTATTCCCATCTCTTTGTTTATTTTATTCAATAACTCCTCTATATCTTTATACACTAATTTTTGCGGTCTGCTTAATACAGAAACTTCAATTTTGATATCTTTAAGCTCTTTTTCTTTTAATGGCAAAAATCTAAAATCAGCAAAAGCCGCGCTTACAACATTTTCCTGAACTTCTTTCCATAACTCTTGTCTTGCTTCCAAGCTGCCTATGCACCCTCTTAAGCTTCCTTCTTTAGTGAGCGTCACAAAACAAGATTTTATTTCTTTGAATTTTTCCTTTATCTCAGTTGATGGCTCAAAATTCCCTCCCCTGAAATATCCCTCAAGAGTTTTTCTTGCAATTTCTATAATTTCCATTTTTATACATTTCCAATATAAACATTATTTAGATATTTTTTCCCAATTTTTTCAGCTTTTCCGAGAGTGTCCAAAGGTGTCGCTTCCCTGTCTTTCATTTTATACATAGGAAAAAATCTGGATATATGCCACGGAATATTTTTATCAACAGATTCGATAAATTTTGCAATCTCCTCCAGCTCTTTTTCAGAGTCATTCAATCCTGGAATTATCAGAGTTGTAATTTCTATGTGAATTCTTTTTTTATAGGCATATTTTATTGCATCAAGCACAGGCTCTAATCTTGCCCCGCAGTATTTGGCATAAAAACCGTTATTGAATGATTTTAAGTCAATGTTCATTGCATCAATATATGGAGAAAAATAATCAATGCACTCTTTGGTCATAAATCCGTTTGTTACAAGAATATTTTTTAATTTTTTCTTTTTTGCAATTTTTGCCGTGTCTACTGCAAACTCAATAAATATACTTGGTTCTGTATAGGTATATGCAATGCTTTTGCATTTTGTTTTAATCGCTTCTTTGACAATCTCTTCTGGAGTTAGCTGCTCTCCAATAATTCTCTCACCATAAACTTCCTTAAACTGTGAGATGTCATAGTTCTGGCAGAAATCACATCTAAAATTGCATCCAATTGTCCCAAAAGAGTATGAATAACTTTTTGGCAGGAAATGAAACAACGGTTTCTTCTCTATAGGGTCAATATGCCTTGATGCCACTCTTCCGTAAACCAAAAGATAAAGTCTTCCTTTAATGTTTCTTCTAACTCCGCAGATTCCTGTTTTTCCGTCTGGAATCAGGCATTTATGAGCACATGCTATGCATCTGACTTTCTTGTCTTTTTCTTTAGTGTATAGAACACATTCTTTCTCCATAAAATTATTAAGCTCTAACTGATTAAATAGTTTATGAATGAATGGTATCCGAAAGAGAAAAAAGAACTGAATGAAGCTCTAGAAAATTATCTGTCTGAAAAGATTTCAGTTGGAAAAAATCAAGAAATTCACGGATTGATTGTCCCTCATGCAGGTTATATCTTTTCTGGGAAAATATCAGGAAAAGCCTTTTCTTTATTAAACCCTAAAAAAATTAACAAAGCAGTTATTCTTGGGCCGTCACATTATGCTGGGTTTTATGGCATGAGAGCTCTAGGAAAAGCTGAAACTCCTTTAGGAAAACCTAAAATTACCGGCAACAACTTTCAGAAAATTGGGTATGAACATTCTGTTGACAACCAGATACCTTTTTTGCAGAAGCTGAATCAAGAAATTGAAATACTGCCTTTAATAGTTGGAGAGATATCAACTGAAGATGCTGAAAAAATAGCCAGACAGATTGCAGATAAAGAGGACGTTTACATTTTTTCTACAGACTTGAGCCATTTTCTAGATTATGATGAAGCGGTTAAGATTGATAAAAAAACAATAAACATAATTGAAAATTTAGATTTTGACAGAGCAAATGAGATTGATGCCTGTGGAAAATTTCCTCTATTAATAATGATGCAGTTATGTAGATTAAAAGGATGGAAGCCAAAATTAATTGAATATAAAAATTCCGGAGATGTTATTGGTGAAAAAGAATCAGTTGTAGGTTATGCTAGTTTTTGGTTTTGAATGAATTCTT
>CAZXWV010000073.1:0-2717 GCA_964644735.1 Candidatus Woesearchaeota archaeon | reverse complement strand
GAAGTAGTTCATGCTTCTAGAGGAATTCTTGTATGCTGTGGGAAGAATATGATAATGCAGAAAGAAAATACTGTTGATGCATCAAAAGAAAAACATATTCCAGTTATCAAGCAGGTATATTCAGAAATTATTGTTAATGTCGGGTCTGTGCCTCACCCCATGGACAAAGATCATTATATTGAGTGGGTTGAGATTATTATAAATGGAAAAACATACAGGCAATTTTTAAATCCTGGAGATAGTCCGGTAGCAAGATTTCAGATTCAATCTCAGCCAGGTGAAAAGATTATCGCAAGAGCTTACTGCAATCTTCACGGATTATGGAAAAGTTCTTGAATAAGCTTAAAAACTTCTATTTCTTTTATTGCTTATTAGAAGGAGATGAATAAATTTATGACTAACAAAAGGGAAGTTGACGGTCTCAAAATTTCTTTAAATGGAAATCTTGAAGGAACCGTAGGTGCCTTACCATGAAATACAAAAAACTTGCAGAATTTTATGAAGAGGCTTCTAGCACTGCAAAACGCCTTGAGAAGATAAAGATTCTTTCTGAATTTTTAAAAAGCATTTCAGAAGAAGATAGAGATGTTATGTACCTCTTGCTTGGGGATATTTACCCGGAATACAGCGAGAAAAAAATTGGGATAAGCAGCCAGCTCGCAATAAAATCAATTTCAAAAGCAACAGGAACAGACCAGAAAAAAGTCACACAAGAGTGGAAATCTATCGGAGATTTAGGAAAAGTTGCTGAAAAATTGATAAAAAGCAAGAAGCAATCAACACTGCAATCTACAAATAATTTAACGATAAAAAAAGTCCTTGATAATTTACGAAAATTGCCTGAACTCGAAGGCAAAGGGACAGTTGAAAAAAAATTAAACCTTATTACTGAATTGTTGACAAGTGCTTCTCCTGTTGAAGCGTTATATCTTATTAGAACTTTGATTGGTGATTTGAGGATTGGCGTTAAGGAAAGCACGGTTAGAGAGGCAATTGTATCTGCATTCTTCAAGGATAAAGAGGGTGCTTCGGCTAAAGTTCAGAATGCTATTGATAGGTCTAATGATTTGGCTGCGGTATTTGATATTGCTAAAAAGGGAAAGATGAACGATTTAGATAACTTGACATTGCAGGTTGGTAAGCCAATCAAGGCTATGCTTGCTCAGAAAGTTGCTTCTATTAATGATGGGTTTAAGGCAGTTGGAAGACCGTGTGCAGTAGAATATAAATATGATGGGTTTAGATTGTTGATTCATAAAAAAGATGATGATGTTATTTTATTTACCAGAAGATTGGAGAATGTAACTAATCAGTTTCCTGAAGTTGTGAATTATATTCATAAATATATTAAAGGTGATTCATTCATTCTTGATTCTGAAGCAGTAGGATTTGACAATAAAACAAAAGAGTATAAGCCGTTTCAGAGCATAAGCCAGAGGATAAGAAGAAAATATGACATAGAAAAACTTCAAAAAGAGCTTCCTGTTGAAGTGAATGTTTTTGATATTCTTTATTACAATGGGAAGCCGCAGCTTGATGAGCCTTTTGAAAAAAGAACAGATTTAATTAAGAAGATAATAAAGAATCATCCGTACAAAATAATCTATTCAAAGCAGATTATAACTGGTGATGAAAAGGAAGCAGAGAATTTCTACAAAAAATCACTTTCAGAAAATCAGGAAGGGGTTATGATGAAAAATCTGAGTGCAAAATACCAGCCAGGGAGCAGGGTTGGGCATATGTTAAAAATAAAGCCAGAAGAGAGGGATTTGGATTTGGTTATAACTGGAGCAGAGTATGGAACAGGAAAGCGTTCAGGATGGCTTTCAAGCTTTATTCTTTCATGCAGAGATCCAGAGAAGAAACAATTTTTAGAGATAGGAAAAGTAGGGACAGGGATAAAAGAAAAAGAGCAAGAAGGATCAGAAGGAGTGTCTTTTGCAGAGCTGACGAAAAAATTAATCCCGTACATTCTTGAAGAAGAAGGAAAAAATGTGAAGATAAAACCTAAAATTGTTGTTTCAGTAACTTACCAGGAAATTCAGAAATCTCCTAATTACAATTCAGGATTTGCTTTAAGATTCCCAAGATTTACAGCCTTAAGGCCTGACAAAGGCCCAGATGACATAAACACAATTGAGGAAGTTAAAGAGGATTTTGAAGGGCAGAAGAGGAATTATAAATATGGGTGAATACGCCCCCGTCCGAGATTCTCACGCGAGACAACCGATTTTTTCTCGCGCTCTTTCCTTCTCGTCTTGACAGTTACGCCAACCTCTACGGAAAGTATCTCCTTGTTTTATAATCTAACTAACGTCGATACTTTTTACGCCCCGTCCGAGATTCGAACTCGGGTCTCTGCCTTGAAAGGGCGGTATTCTTGGCCTCTGAACTAACGGGGCATAATGAAATGTGCTTAAATTAGTTTTTAAAATCTTCTGTAAGCACTATTAATTTTGCTTTAGAAACTGCCAAAATTTCCTTGAAACTTCAATTAAATAAAAGGGAGGTTTTGGCATTTACTAATATGAGCCTGCACAGCGCTAAAAAATTCTAATGAATTTTTGGCGACATTCAAAATCATGGACTTTGAAGTATTTGAAAATCTGTGCGAATAAATGAGCCTGCACAGATTTGAACTGTGGCCCCCCGCCTCTCTTAGATTCCTCCAAAAGATTAGCAAGCCTAATACGGATTACTTTCATATAAGAGCGGTG
>CAZXWV010000072.1:0-2748 GCA_964644735.1 Candidatus Woesearchaeota archaeon | reverse complement strand
CTTTGAGCAAATGCATAGAAGTTGCAAAAAGACCTGTATTAGTGCATGTGAATTCATTTCTTGATTTACCATCTGAAGAAGAAGCAATAAAATTGAATATTAAGAATCTATTAAACCAGGATAAATTAAAAGAAATGCAGACGGAAGATAAGACAGGGGATTTAATTGAGAATTTCAAAAAAGGCGGAATAGATATTCTATTTTCTACAAAGTGTGCTAGAGGTATTGATTTTCCTGGGAAAGAATGCAACAGCATTGTCTTTACAAAATACCCTAACCCTAATGTACAGGATTCTTTCTGGAAAATTTTAAACAAGACTAATCCTCAGCAATACTGGGATTTTTACAAGGATAAGGCAAAGAGAGAGTTGCTTCAGAAAATTTACAGAGGACTGCGATTCAAAGAAGACCATGTATATCTATTATCCCCTGACTCCAGAGTTTTAGAGGCTTTTGAAAACAAAAAAATTTTTTAGGTTTATGCTATCTAAAATAGGTGAATTCTGTATAAAAAACTCTTTGTATTTTACTGGTAGTTTTCTTAGAGTTTTTTAGCCAGAGAAAAAGAGACAATTGCAAAGTCTTCATACATATTAATGTTGAAGAAACAGAAATTTCAATTTCTGGACAATTGTCTGCTATCTAAAGGGGGCAGTCTATTCTTTTTCTCTGTATTAGAAAAATCTTTTAGATTTTAACTCAATGAATAACAAACTCTTCTCCCTAATAGTATGCCCAACAATTATTCCTAATCCAACCCCAATAAAAATAAAAGTATAAATAAAAAAAGATAAGATAAAGCAAAAAAACCCAATGCAGCTATGATGAACTCTAAGATTTCTTATATTTAAGTGTATAGATGACTCTTTTAATTTTGATAATTTTCTATATGCCGTTGCGATAGTAAAATCAATTAAATATCCTATAACAAATCCAATAATGATTACCAAAACCCAATGCATCTTATTGGTAGATTATCACTGATTATAAAATTTTTGATTTAATTAAATCAAAAGATATATAAAATAAATTTTTTTGGAGAAATATGCTTGAGCAGTATATTTCAAACCAGTATATAAGAGCTATGGCAATATTCCTAGCATTATTTGTAATTCTGAGGATACTGCTTTTTATTGGTGATAAAATAATTTTAATATTGACGAAAAAAACAAAAACAGATTTTGATGCAATTGATGAGGCAAATACAAGAATTTACAATGCCCTAAACAAAGCTAAAATAGAAATTCCTTTTCCGCAGATGGATATTCATCTAAAAGAAAGTTCTAAAAGAAAGTTCTAAAAGAAAATATTTTCTATAATTGTAAAAGAAGCTAAGCGGAAAAAAGTTTCAAAATCTACTTTTTGGGAAATGAAAGAACGATTGGGGGGAAAAAAACCATGAGAATTTTAATTGGAAAACTAAGGCTGTTAAAAAGTTATTAAATTGATTCCTTACCTTTATTAGTTATCTGATAGTGTCTATACCTATCATCTTCAGGATTTACACATTTTACTAATCCCTTTTTCTCAAGACTTAAAAGAATCCTGCTTATTGAACTTCTATGCTTTCCTATCTCTTTTGAAATCTCAGTTGCGGTTTTAGGTTCTTTAAGTTTTTCAAGAACCTCTCTTCTCACCTTCCCCTTTCTAATAAATATCTGCTCTTTAGTTATACCTCTTGTCATGAAACAATAGCGTGTTATTTATTTTAATACGAGAGTAAATTTAGTGTAACATTTATAATCTTAAGAAATTATTAAAAAATATAAAAGGTAAAATTAAAATGAAGAAACTATACTTTATGTATATGGGTAGTGCAAAAGCAATTAGAAACTTAGCTTGGAAAGTCCACAAAAAAATACAATCTTCATTAAGACCCACATTTATAAATGTAAATGGATATAGTATGTTTCTTGATAAGGGAGATAGCACGGGATACTCAACTAAAGAATACGAAAAAGATACAACCGAATTAATTAAAAATAACATTAAGGAAGGAGATGTTGTTATTGACTTAGGTGCAAATATTGGATATTATACTCTGCTCATGGCAAAATTAGTTGGGAAGAACGGGAGAGTATTTGCATTTGAACCAGAACCAAAGAATCTTGAATTATTAAAAAGAAATATTCAACTTAATACTTTAAAGAATATAACTGTAATAGAAAAAGCAGTATCAAATAAAGTTGGAGAAGATAACTTATACATAGATAAAAAATATATTGGTTCTCATACATTATATAATGAATTTACAGATAAGAAACCAATAAAAGTAGAAGTAACAACCATCGATAAATTTTTTGAAGATTATAAGGGCAAGATTAACTTTATTAAAATGGATATTGAAGGAAGTGAATACCGAGCCTTAGAAGGTATGTCTGATTTAATAATTAAGAATAATGTTAAACTAATAATAGAGTATGCTACAAGTAGGATAATCGAGAATGGTAATACTCCTAATGAATTTATGAGTTTAATTAAAAGTTTAGGATTTAAACACAAATTAATAATTGATAATAATAATCCTATGGTTGGAAATTTGTTTTGTTATAAAAACCAAGGGAAATAATAGCACAAACAACTAATACGCTCATAATAAAAAAGAATTTCTATGATAAAATTTGTTTAGTTAAATAAATAAACTGCTTATTTATAAACGGTTCGGAATTCTGGAGATGTAATCTCCCACACAAAACGCCCCCGCCAGGAATCGAACCTGGACGCCCAAAGGGCCTCGGTCTCAAGCCG
>CAZXWV010000071.1:0-2760 GCA_964644735.1 Candidatus Woesearchaeota archaeon | reverse complement strand
TTTAGCTGTTCTTTAATTTCCTGAATTTCTTTCTCTGCCTTTCTATTCACAGCATAATCATATTGTGCCCTTATTCTATCTCTCTGGTTTTCCCTGTTCTGCGACATAAGGATAATTGGAGCCTGTATTGCGGCGAGACATGATAATGCTAAATTTAAAAGAATAAATGGATATGGGTCCCATGTTTTTCCAAATATCATCCATAAACTATTAACACCAATCCATATTGCAAGAAAAACAGCAAATATAAGTATGAATATCCAGCTACCTGCCCATTTTGTAAGATTATCTGCTGCTCTTTCCCCTAGAGTTTTTGGCGTCCTAAATGTAGGATGCTCCAATCCAAGAAAATTATCATTTTTTTTTAAATTATTGCTCATAGACTTTTTTGTTTAAACAGCATTATAAAACTTGTTAGTTATACAGAAATTATATTGTAACTTCGTAGGGGCTACAATATAGGAAGATTTATAAAGAAAAAGGGAGTTAATTTGTAATGAGGAAAAAAGGAGAAGTCAGGAAACTTTGCATACGGCCATTAACAATAGATGATATTCTAATTAAAGATGGGCTTGAAGCAGTTAGCACCCTTACAGAAAAAGAACCTTACTATATTGTCGGAGGGATTGCTACCCAGTCATATCTTCCTTCAAAATGTAGAAGGCCAACTTCAGATATAGACATCTCAATAGTAAGGTCATTAAATTATGAAGAATTTAAGTCAATTAGTAAACCTGTTGTAGAATATCTCTTAGATAATGAATATAATGTACAGACAAAAAAAAATTCAAGATCTTTTAATTTAGATGTTACAGACAAGAATGAAGAAAGATTAATTATTGAATTTTCAAGGAGAAATAAAAAAAGCTTTGAATTTTCTAGAAAAAAATTAGAAAGAGAGATAGAACACTCTAAGAGAAAAATACTGGAAAATACAAAATCAACTTATACTGTTGCAGCCGCAGAAGATATAATCGTACCTAAACTTGCCAGAAGTGCGAATTCTTTAGTTAGGCATCCGGAATTTGATAAATTTATCTCTAAAGAAATGAAAAGTTTAACAGAAGAAGAAGTTAAAAAGAATTTAGACTATATATGGAATATCAGAGAAAATGCGATGCTTACCCCAGGAGATTTAGATCTTGCAGAAGAATTGAAATTTATTTCTGATTTATACGATATCAGAATCCTATCTGAGTTGGCAGGAATAAATACTAATTATTTTTATGAATCATCTAAAGATTGGAATGTTCTATCTAGAAGAAATGATAGTAACTATAAACTATTTAATTTTCTTTTACCTCAATTTAATGTTCTTTGTAATAAAAATCACTAATTTAATACAGAAAAAATTATAATTTTTTCTGGCTAAAAAAACTTCTTCAAAAAAACATGTACATAGGAAGTTTTTTATAAACTCTTTTTCTTTTTTATATTAATGGAAGAAAAGTTTGATTATTCAAAAATAGGATTAAAATGCGGACTGGAGATTCATCAGCAATTAGATACCGGCAAATTATTCTGCAACTGCCATTCTTTGATGAGAAATGATAATCCTGACTTTACTATTAGAAGAAAACTTCATGTAGTTGCAGGAGAAAGCGGGGAAATAGATGTAGCAGCCAAGCATGAAGCAGAAAAAGATAGAGACTTTATCTATGAAGGGTATTATGATAATACATGCCTGATTGAGTTAGATGAAGAGCCCCCTCATGAAATAAATCAAGATTCTTTAAAAATTGCCCTGCAGATATCTATCCTGCTTAATGCTAAAACTTTTCCTTTATCTCAGATTATGAGGAAAACTGTTGTTGATGGTTCAAATACCGGGGGATTTCAAAGAACTGTGTTAATTGCGAGAGATGGATTTGTAGAAACAGAACATGGAAGAGTAAAAATTGAGTCAATCTGTTTAGAAGAGGATTCTGCCAGAATAATTGACAGGAAAAAAGAGCTTTCAGTTTATAGATTAGACAGATTAGGGATACCTTTGATTGAGGTAACAACTGCCCCAGATATTAAAACTCCGGAACAAGCAAAGGAAGTTGCTTTACATATTGGGGACATTCTAAGGAGTTGCAATGTTAAAAGAGGCATTGGAACAATAAGGCAGGATCTGAACATTTCAATAAAAAAAGGAGCAAGGATTGAAATTAAAGGATTTCAAGATCCAGCGATAATGGTAAAGACAATCAACAGTGAAATAAAAAGGCAGAAGGAAATTATTGAAAAAGAAAATGAAATTAACTCAGAAGTTAGAAAAGTTTTTCCAGATGGGACAACAGAATTCTTAAGGCCAATGCCTGGAGCAGCGAGGATGTATCCTGAGACAGACTTGCCTTTATTGAAAATATCCAAGGATTTAATTGATAGTGTCAAGAAAAATCTTCCAAAATTAAAGTCTGAATTAGAGAAAGATCTTATGGAAAGCGGCTTAAGCCAGGAGATGATAAAAATCTTGTTCAAGCAAAATAAACTTCAAGAATTTAAAGAGCTTTTAGAAATTGTAGATAATCCCCAACTAATTGCTAAACTTCTTTTGATATTTCCTAAAGAAATTTCAAGCCGTGAAAAACTCCATTTAGCTGAAGTTGAAAACATTTTAACTAAAGATGTCTTGATATTTGCCCTTGAAAATCTTAAAAATAAAAAAATAGGTGAAGGGCATATTAAACACTTTTTAGAGAGGGTTGTTAAAGGGGAGAAATTAGATAAAGCAATAGTTCATGAGAAAAAAGAAGTTTCAAGTATAGAAGAAAA
>CAZXWV010000070.1:0-2810 GCA_964644735.1 Candidatus Woesearchaeota archaeon | reverse complement strand
AACTAGCGATAGAATAGCGAATGCCATATTTCTTGACAAGAATCTTGTTGACTCAATTGTAAAAGATTTGCAGAGGGCATTAATTGAAGCAGATGTGAATATTCTTTTAGTTAAGCAATTAAGCGATAAGATAAGAAAAGCGGCTCTGGATGAGAGGATAAAAGAGATAGATAAAAAAGAACATGTCATAAAGCTGCTTCATGATGAATTGACTGGCATCTTGGGTGAATACAAGCAGCTAAAACTGCAAAAAGGGCAGAACAGGATTATGCTTCTTGGATTGTATGGAGCAGGCAAGACAACGACAATAGCCAAGCTCGGAAATTATTTTGCAAAGCGCGGAAATAAAGTTGCTCTTGTCGGATTGGATGTCCACAGGCCTGCAGCATCAGAGCAATTAAAGCAACTGGCAGAAAAAAACAAACTCAATTATTTTATAGACTTAAATGAAAAAGATGCCATAAAAATATGGAGCAAGCATGAAAAAGAGCTGAAAGATTATAATATAGTGCTTATTGACACTGCCGGGCGCCATACTTTAGATATCGAGTTGATTAAAGAGCTAAAAGCAGTAAATAAAAATATAAATCCGACAGATTCAATTTTAGTGATACCTGCAGATATTGGGCAGGCAGCAAAAAAACAATCTCAAGAATTTAAGGAAGCTGTGAATGTTTCTGGAGTAATAATTACAAGGATGGACTCGACAGCTAAAGGGGGAGGGGCATTAACAGCCTGCGCAGAGAGTAAATCCCCTGTTTATTTTATAACAACTGGTGAAAAAATAAATGATATTGAAGAGTTCAACCCAGAATCATTCCTTTCAAGATTGCTCGGAATGGGGGACTTACAAAACTTAATAGAAAAAATAAAATCAGTAACTGATGCTGAAAAACACGGAGAAATGCAGAAGAGAGTTGAAGAAGGAAAATTAACTCTGGATGATGTCATAGAACAGGTGAAGTCTATGAGCTCTCTTGGGGGATTTGAAAAAATAAAATCAATGATACCCGGATTAGGAAGCGCCAAAATTCCTGAAAACTTGCTAGAGAGCCAGGAAGCGAAAGTTGCAAAATGGGAGCATATTATAAAATCAATGACAAAAGAAGAAAGAGAAAACCCAGAAATCCTAGAAAAGCAGACTTCAAGAATTAATAGGATTGCAAAAGGCGCCGGGGTAAACAATTCAGATGTTCGTTCTCTTTTAAAGCAGTACAATATGCTTAATGAGATGATTAAGTCTGGAGCATCAGGAGGAATGGATATGTCTCAAGGCTTAAACCAGAAGCAAATGCAAAAGCTTGCAAGAAAATTTGGAAAAAGAATGAGGATTTGATCCTAAACCTTCTTAAAAACTTTAACCGCAAAGCTTTTAAAACTAAGTTACGTAATGTTATGTAATATGGAAATTATAGCAAAAGTCAGCAGAGGTAGTAAAATGGACCAGGTATACATCCCGCAAAAAAGAGAAGGTTTTGCTCTTGGAAGTTATGTTATTATTAAGTCTTTAGATTTGAAAATGATTAAGACAATAGGAATTAAGAAAAAAATTACAGAAAAGCTTTATTTTTATAACATTAAAGAGATTGAACCAATAAAAGTAGAAATAGCAAAAAAAATTATTAAAATTATTGAAGAGAATAATGATTCTGAAAATATAATAATAACAGGCTCTTTTTTGGACAAAGGATTTAATTTTAATGATATAGATATACTAATAATAAACAAAACTAAAATAAATATAGGGCATATCAGAAGCAAAATAGAAAAAAACATCGGCACAAACACACACCTCATTTTATTGAATAAGGAAGAGCTAATAAAAGGCTTGTCCTCAGACCCACTTTATCAAATGATGTTAAGTAGATATATAGCTAAAAAGAGATTTATTTATCATGCAAAACAAAAAATAAATTATAAAATATTAGACTTACATCTCTTAAAAAGCAAAACATTAATTGATAATTTTGAGTTTTTAAATGGGAACGAAAAATACTATCTAACAAGGAATATGATTTCTATTTTGCTATTTTTACAAAACAAAAAAATAACTAAAGAAATTGTAGATAAAGAAACAGAACAGCTTTTTAAAATAAAAGTGGAAAGAATTAAGCAAAATATTTTAGAAAAAGATAAATTTTTAAAAAAATATAAAACTCTTTATAATGAGATATTTAATAAAATAATGGAGAATATTAAAAATGGTTCAGAACAGAAATAAGCTGATTGGGTTGTTTATAAGCAATATCTCAAATGCTATTGTTCATAAAATATTGGAAAAAGCATCAGAGCAAGAAGAACTCTCTAACAAATATAATAAAGAAGAGCTAACAAGTTTTGATATAGCTAACAAATACAGGGAAAAAAATAAACCCCCAAGAAACATCACTTCCAGATAAAGATGTTTTATATATTAAAAACAAAATAATGAGTAAAGTCAAAACAGAATTATTATTAAGAATCTCAAAAGGTTATGAAAATATAAATTTAAGTTTAGTTGAAAGTTTGGTAGATGAATTTTTAAAAGAAATGCGGGTTAGTTGAAAATTAGCAAGAAAATTTGGCAAAAGAATGAGAATTTAATTAATTTTCTAATTTTAAACTATATCGCAACAAAACATCTGGCAAACATCTCTACTATTCGCTATTGGGCAGGTATATATTCCTTGAACAACTTTTCCAGCAGGACAATAAGTCGATTGCCAAAAAGGTGTCGTCACCCACTGACAATTAGCAGGAGTTCCACCGCCCCCTGAAGATAGACTCCTATTCAAACTTATGATTTGCCTAGCATAATCATCTACTATATT
>CAZXWV010000069.1:0-2851 GCA_964644735.1 Candidatus Woesearchaeota archaeon | reverse complement strand
ATCATTAACTAAAACAGAACTTTTGAATATCCTTTTTGCTTCATTTAAAATTTTTTGAGGTTCATTCTCATATCGCTGGCTTATATGCGTTAAAATTAGCTTTTTTGATTTTGATTTTGTAGCAATATCTGCTGCTTGCTTTGATGTCAAATGCAGATGTTTTTTAGCATGAGCTTCTAATTCAGAATTAAAAGTTGATTCACAAATAAGCAGGTCAGAATCCTTAACAAAGGGGATGATTAAATTGTTCATTGAAGTATCCAAAACAAAAGAAACTTTTTTATCTCCATCTTTAAATGTTAAATCTCTTGCAAGATATTTTTTCCCATGATAGATAATATTTTTGCCTTGTTTTAATTTTTGTAGTAATGGGCCGATTGGCAACTTTGATTTTCTTAGTTTCTCTTTATGAATTCTTATTTGTCCTTTTTTAACAAAAACATAAGCATTGCACGGAATCCCGTGAGTCATTGGCTTTGCTTCAAGATAAAAATCACTTCCTTCATAAAACCTCCCAGTAACTTCCTCTACTTTAATGGAATATTCTTTAGTAAAATTAAATAATCTCAAAAGCGATTTCATAAATTCTCTAGTGCCTTTAGGTCCATAAATATACAGTGTTTTGTTATAGCCACTTAATGCTAAAGTTGACAGTAATCCAGGAATCCCAAAAATGTGGTCTCCATGCCAGTGAGTCAGAAGAATTTTTGTAATTTTGCACGGGTTTAATCTTGCCTTTCTAAACTGTCTCTGAGTTCCTTCTCCACAATCAACTAAAATATTCTCTTCATTATAATTCAACAGGATTGAAGTATGATTTCTTTTAGCACTTGGTATTTGGTCTGAAGTTCCTAAAAAAGTTATTTTTATCATAATAAGTTGAATGAAAAATTGTTTATATAAGTTGTGAAGTCCGGACTATCTCTGCGTAATAAGGCGATAAGAATTCTGCCTTGCGAAAACTAAGAGGCAAACGCTTACAAGTTTACTCTTTTTTTAATGCAGTTGAAGCTGGAGAGATGAAGATTATTGTATCTCCTCTCAAAAAAGTCAGTCCAATGTTTCTTTTTATCTCGTGGTTCTGCATTTCCTTTGTATTATCCAATACTAAATTTATATGTATATCAAAGGCTAGCAGAGTCCCAACAAAGTGCTTGTCTCCTTTCAAATGCACTAAAACTTCTTGACCCTTAGAATTGTTTAGCAAATCCAAAGGTCTTTCAATTCCTTTAACCATAAATTAAAGGGGGATAAATTATTTTTAAAGCTTTCTTTTCTCTAAAAAATTATCTTGGAAAAGTTTATAAACAAAAAACTAAAATCAGTTATATGAAAAAAGGAAGAAAGATAAGTGGAGGCAGATATACTGGAAGCAGAAAGAAAAAATTATATGAGTTAGCAGGGCAAAAAAGAATCATTAAGATTGGTGAGGAAAAAAGAAAATCTAAGAGAATAATGGGGGGAAATAAAAAAACATTCTTGTTAAAAGCACAATTTGTAAATATCCAGTTAAAAAATAAAAAGTCAAAAAAGGCAGAGATAAATAATGTTGTTGAAACTCCTTCAGACAGATTCCTGGCAAGACAAAATATTATTACTAAAGGGACAATTGTTGAAACAGAATTAGGGAAAGTAAGAATAACAAATCGTCCAACACAAGAAGGGATTGTTAATGGTGTTTTAATTGAATAAGGTCAGTTTCTTTTACTACCAGCTTTGCACAATAAGTAGCTTAATCTAATCTTTGCACAAAAGGTGGTTTAGTTAATGTGCAAAGCCTTTACTACCAAAAGCTTTATAAATAGAATTTATTTATAAAGCTTACGTTAAATTTATAAATAAATTTCTAAAAATATTAAAAAAATGGCTTATGTAAAAAAATGTTCTGAGTGTGGGAGTATAAATTTAACTTATGATGCACATCTTGGAGAGATTATCTGCAATGATTGCGGCCTTGTTATAGAGGAAAAAATGGTTGACACTGGAGTCGATATGTCTGGAAAATTTGACAAAGGTGAAAAAAAAGGCAGAGGGGGGGCTCCTATAAGTATGCAAAAATTTGACAAAGGATTAACAACAAATGTTGGAGAGATCTCAGATATTTACAAATTGGCACCTGGGCAAACAAGAAAATTCTTAAGGTTAAAAAAATGGCAGGAAAGGGTTTCCACAAGCATTGAAAGAAATCTTAGGCTTGCAATGGCAGAACTGAGAGTTATATCTTCTTACCTAAATCTGCCTAATGTTGTAAGAGATGAAGCTTCAAGAATTTATAATTATGTTCTGCAAAGAGGGCTTGTCAGAGGAAGAAGCATGGAATCAGTAATTGCAGCATGCCTTTATACTGCATGCAGGTCATATAATATCCCTAGAACATTGGATGAGATGGCGACAGCTTCTGATGTTGAAAGAAAAGAGATTGGAAGAACATATAGATTTATCATAAGAAAGTTAGGGATTAAAGTAAAACAAAGTTCGCCAAAAGATTATATTTCAAGATTTTCTTCTGTCCTTAAACTCTCTCCTAAAACACAAAATGATGCACTAAAAGTATTAAAACAAGCAGAAAAAGTTGAACTAACTTCAGGAAGAGGTCCTGCTGGAATCTCTGCAGCAGCATTATATGTAGCAGCTTTGATGAATGATGAGAAAAAAACTCAGAGAGAGGTTGCAGATATTGCGGGAATAACAGAAGTAACAATAAGAAACAGATACAAAGAACTTATAGAAAAACTTAAGCTTGAAGACAAGATAAAACAAAAAGAAAAAGAAGTTGATGATAAAAAAGAATAATTTTATATAAAAAACTCTTTGTATTTTACTGGCAGTTTTCTTAGAGTTTTTTAGCCAG
>CAZXWV010000068.1:0-2880 GCA_964644735.1 Candidatus Woesearchaeota archaeon | reverse complement strand
TAAATCTTCAAGCTTACAACTTTGCTAATGCCGTCGTGCATGCTTACTCCGTAAAGATTTGTGGCATTAGTGATGACTTCATCATTGTGGGTTATTACAATATACTGCCCTTTTTGCATATATTTTTTAAGCAGATCAGCAAGCCTCTCAGAGTTTTTCTTGTCCAGAGCTGCATCAATTTCATCAAGTATGTAAAAACAATAAGGCCTGAACTCTTGTATTGCGAATATTAATGATAATGCAACTAAGGTCTGCTCTCCTCCAGAAAGCGATGTGACATCAAAGTATTTCCCGTGGCCAGTTTTTACTATAATATTCACCCCTCCTTCAAATGGCTCTTTTTCATTTTCAAGTTCAAGAGAGACCTGCCCTTTTATGCTCAACTGGGAGAAATTTCTTGAGAAAATTTCATTCAAATTGTCCAATGTTTTTAAAAAAGCTTTTCTCTTTTTTATGTCAATCTCTTTGATAATCTTAAGAACCCCTTCTTTTTCTTTTGTGATGACCTCCACTTTGTTTTTTATAGAATCATACTCTGCCTTTATTGAGTCATAAACTTCCAGTGAACGCAGATTAACACTCCCTATTTTTGAAATTATTTCTCTTGTTTTCTCCAGCTTTTCCAAAAGAGATTCTCTATTTGTTTTTAGTATTTCAGCATTTGGGAATTCAAGCATCTCAATCTCCAGATTTTCAATCTCTGCATCAAATTTCGCCTTATCAATTCTGAAATTATTTATCTCTTGTTCAATATTATGAGTAATATTCTGTTTTTGTGATAGATTATACTCTTCTTCCCTTATTTTCTTTTGGAGAGCATCTCTTTCTGAAATAAATTTCTGGAATTTTCTGCTTAACTCTTCTTCCTGCCTTCTCTTTTCTTCAAGAAGCATTTCTTTTTCATTCAAGCTTTTTTTAACACTTTTAATGTCTTCATTTAAATCTTCCCCATCTCTTGATAGCTGCTTTAACAAGATCTTTGAACGTTCAAACTCTCTCTGCTTAAATGAGATTTCTGAATTTACATTTTCTTCTGTTCTTAATGATATCTCCTGAACTTCTATCCTGACAGTCTCATATTTTTGCTCAATATTTGAATTCTCATCAAAATTATGCTCTAAATTTTTTCTTCTTCTTTCAAGCTCTGCAATCTCAGCCTTTATTTTTTCAATTCTTTCCTGAATGCTTTTTATCTGTTCTTTCTTAGCCTCTATATTTGACAGCTTAGAAATATCTGCTTCTCTTTTTAATATCTCTAGGATTATATGGTTTATTTCTTGAGTAATAACATTCTTTTTGCTAGTTATATCTGCCAAATATTCTTCTGATTTTTCTATTTCTTTTTTCAATAAATTCATCTTTGGGATTGTCTCACCATTTATAGAGTGAACATGCTCCTCATTTATTTTGCTTTTACATACAGGGCATATATCCATCTTAGATATTTTCTCAATCAACTTCTGCTGGTTGCCAGTTTCATACTTATTTGTATGGATAATCTTTTCTAATTCTATTTCTTTTTTATTAAGGCTGGCCAAGATATTTTTCTTATCCTCTAAAGATGCTTTCAAGCTATTTACTTTTTCAATGGTAGTCTTTTTATCAAATAACTCTTTAGAGATTGAATCTATCTGCTTTAGCATAAATACTGATTCAGTATTGTAGTTCTGAAGGAAGGAATTTTTATCCTCCAATCTTTCTTTGGTAGATTTCAATTCAGACTTAATCGTGTAAAATCTTTTCCTTTCTTCTTCTAATTTTTCAAGCTCGTGTTTCTTTGCTGCAATCTCTTTTTCTTTTTTTACAATAGTTGGGGATTCTTTCTGCAGCTCTTTAATAGAAATCTCGTTATTTCTTATATTCTCCTGCAATTCTAATTTTTGCCTCGAAGTTTCAAAGATTTTCCTTTCATAATTTTCAAGTTTAACATTAAGGCCGGCAAGTTCTGCCCTTAAATTTGCTATTTCATGATTTAGTTTTTCTTGCTCTAAACCGGTTGATTTTTGTATAGTTGAATTTATAGAGTTAATTTTTGATTCAGAATTTGCAACTTCGGCCTGAATTCCAGCTATTATTTTTTTTACCTTTTCAATTTCCTTGTTTTTATTATCTATCTCTGAAATTATCTTTTCTGCTTCTTTTTTCTTTTTTGACAGGTCATGATGGATTATGCTTGCCTTATATGTCTTTACATCACTTTCAAGTTTTTTGTATCTTAGTGCCTGTTCCCTTTCTTTTTCCAGATTGTTCAGATAAGCAGTTCTTTCTCTTAATATAGATGTAATCTCCTTTAATTTTTCTTCTGTTTTTTCCAGCTCTTTTAGAGATCTCTCTTTTCTTGATTCATAAATTGAAATCCCAGAAACTTCCTCAATAATTTTTCTTCTTTCATCTGTGTGCATTCTTACAAAATTTTGTATCTCTCCTTGTAGAATAATATTAAAACCATTAGGGTCAATGCCTACCTGAGCAAGCAGCGCTAAAACATCCTGCCTTGTTTTTACTTCGCTGTTTATTTTATATATGCTTTGGCCGTTTTTTCTAACTATTCTTTTTATTGATAGTTCATTATTCTCAACAGCAAAAGTTTTGTCAGAGTTGTCAAATACTATTTCAACTGTCGCCTCTTTTGCAGGTGCGGCAATTTTACTGCCTAAGAATATTAGGTTTTTTGCCTTTGCCGCTCTCATTGATTTTATGCTCAATCTTCCTAAAACAAAACATAATGCATCAGAAACATTGCTCTTCCCTGAGCCGTTAGGACCCAAGATAACATTTATTCCAGGAGTGAATGGCAAATCTGTCTTCTTTGGGAAACTTTTGAAGCCGTGCATCACCAGTTTTTTTATATATGGCATCTTTTTTCTCCTTTATCAAAAA
>CAZXWV010000067.1:0-2894 GCA_964644735.1 Candidatus Woesearchaeota archaeon | reverse complement strand
ATATCTAATTTGTTTTTAGACCCACAAATCGGGTGTGTCACTGGAAGACCGGTTCCAGTTGAAACAAAAAATACAAAGTATGGATATTGGGCAAATTTTTTGTTTGGTGCAGCTCATAGATGGAGGAAAGAGGCTTTTGCAAATGAATCTTTCATTGAATGCTCAGGATATTTGTTTGCATTTAGAAAAAAACATATTGATAAAATCCCTTTGGACGTAGCTGAGGATTCTATAATTCCTTATCACTTTTGGGAAGAAGGATATAAAATAGGGTATTCTGAGGATGCCTTGGTTTATGTAAAGAATCCAGATAATTGGAAAGATTGGATGATGCAAAAAACAAGGACTGCTAAAGCTCACGAAACTCTTGATAAATATACAGATATTAAGATAACTCCAAGACTTAAAACATTTAAAAATGAATTAAAAGGAATTCATTGGGCATTAGGATACCCTAAGAGTATAAAGGAAATGTTTTGGACAATCCAATTACTTTTTGCAAGATTGTATATGTGGTTTAAAGTTTTTAAGGATATCAAATTGAGGGATGAACACTATAAAGATGCTTGGGAAAGGATAGAAAGCACTAAATAAAAACAAATAAAAACTAGTTCTGCAACTATTAATTATGGAAGAAAAAGAATTAGAAAAGAGGAAGAATGAATTAAAGGATAAAATAAAGTCTTTCTTAAATAATACTGATAATGTTTATTTAATTGCTGTTTTACTCTTCGCCTTTTTAATAAGGATGTATTATTTCTTTTTAACATCACACCAAGCGCTATGGTGGGATGAAGCAGAATATATGTTAAAGGTAAAATCTATATTTTTTGATATCCCTGTAACTGGACTTGCAGAGATAAGAGAACCAGTGATACCTTATATTTGGTCTTTGTTTTATCTTTTAGGAGGGGAGATAGGTGTAAGATTTTTCCAGATAATAATGTCACTATTCACTGTTTTTATGACATATGTTGTAGGGAGGCAGCTTTTTAATAGGAAGATAGGAATTCTATCAGCATTGTTTATGTCTGTCTTATCTATTCCTCTTTTTTTTACAAATAGATTATTGACCTATCCTTGGACTTCTTTAATTTATTTAATAGTCATTAGCTTATTTTTAATCGGGATAAAAAATAAGAATAAATATCTTTATTTATCTTCAGCTTTCTTGGCAATAGGTTTAATTGCTTATTTCAATACATTATTTTTAATTATTCTCTTTTTTTTATTTTTAATATTTACAGAAAGATTTAAATTATTTAAAGAAAAAAGATTTATTATTTCTGCTATAATATTTATTTTAGTCTTAGCCCCATTTATAATATACTATTTTATTACGCTTGGAGTTCCTTTACCAAGGTTTTCACAATTTCAGATTGTTAGTCAAGGAGCAGTTTCAGGAGAATATCTTCCATTTTCTCAATGGTTTGGGTATATTCATCAAATTCCTAGAATATTAGGGCATCCTTCTTATTTTGGATTGCCGTTGATATTTTTTGCATTTTTAGGAATATTGTCTTTAATTGAAGTAGTTTTAGGATTTGATCTAATTCTTAAATCTAAATCAGAAGATCTCAAAAACAAATTTCTTTTATGGCTGTGGATATTAGTACCATTATTTCTTCTTACAATTATAGAAATTGTTCAGAAAAGTACTGTTTTTTATGATGCATTTTTGCATCCTATTTTTCCAGCATTATCAATTATCTCTGCAATAGGTGTGATATCATTTTTTAATTTTGCAAATAAACATACTCAAAAATTTTCCAAGATTATAATAATTATTCTAATACTTTTTGTGATTATTTCCAATCTATCTTATGCAAATTCAATGATAACCAATAAAATGCATAGCTATGACACTCTTATAGATGCCGGATTATGGATAAAACAGAATTCTAATACTTATGACAAAGTATTAACTCAAGCAATCCCAGAAATAACATACTACTCTGAAAGAGAATCTTTATCTATTCCTCGTGAAGAGGTTAATTTATCAGTATTAATTAATGAAGAAAAACCTAAGTTTTTTGTTTTGACAGCATGGGAAGCAGCAGCTTCTCCAAGATGGTCTTTAGATTATGCTCAAAAAAATCCTGGAAAATTTATTCCTATTATTGCATTTCCTATTAACTCGCAACAGCCAACAACAATTGTGTTTGTAATTAATTTATCTGCTTTTGAGCAAGAATAGCAACTCCATCAAAATTTTCTTTCTTAGATAAGATATCGAAAAAACTAAATAAGTATAATGGATAAAATAGGATTGCGGCAAGAACTTTATTTTTTAGTAATAAATTATTTATTTTAAAAGCAACTTTTGTAAAGGTTCCAGAATAATATTTTATATTTTTTATATAAAGATTATTTTGTTTTAGGATGTCATTTACCTCTTTTAACTTGTATCCTGGTACAACGTGCCCGAACTGTTTATAGGTTTTTTTATTAAACTCTGTATAAGCTGGGAAAGTTAATACTAATTCTCCTCTTTTTTTTAGAGACTTTGCAATAGAAGAAAGAGCATCCTTGTACCTTGGGATATGTTCTATAACATCCGAACAGATAATTTTATCAAATTTTTCATTGTATTTTAATTTTATCAAATCCCATTCTATAAATTCAATTTTTCTGCCTGATTTTTTTGCTAACTCTTTTGCCTGTTTTATTTTCCCGGAATCTAAATCTATTCCAACAATTTTTGCCACTTTCCAATAAATTTCAAAAGCATATAACCCAATACCGCATCCAGCATCTAATACTATATCATCATTATCAAGTTTTACCATTGAAAATATAATCCTCGCTCTCTGCCTTACTCCTATATGGGGGATTCCCAATATCTTAAATCCAAATGCTTCTAGCATGTTATTTATTTTAAATTTCTGATTATC
>CAZXWV010000066.1:0-2952 GCA_964644735.1 Candidatus Woesearchaeota archaeon | reverse complement strand
ATTTATTAGAATATTCTTCCTACTGTTCAAACTAGAAAAGTATGGGACTATCTGGTGTCTAGATTAAATAAAAATAAGTTTATCCAAACAGAGCAGACAGTCCTTCTGCTGCAGCTTCTTTCTTCTCTTCTTTAGGCTTTTCTTCTTTCTTCTCAGCTGGTTTAGCTGCTGCACCTGCTCCTCCTACTGGAGCTGCTGCAACCAAGCTAGCATTTTCTAGCTCTTTTGCTATATTAACGCCTTTTAAACTGGCAATAAGAGATTTGATTTTTGATTCATCAACACCTTTGCCAGTAGCCGCAACAACACTTTTCACATTCTTTTCATTAATTTCTTCTCCAAGTTTATGCAACAAAAGTGCTGCGTATATGTATTCCATTTTATTTATTTCCTTCCTCAGATTTAGTTTCCTGAGTATCCTGAGCACTTTTTCCAGCTGGTTTTAATCTTTCCAAGGCTTTTTCATATATCCCAGCTTTATGAATCATAAATTTGATAGTATCTTCACAAATATATCCAACTTCAACAGCAAATGGCAACGCTTTTCCAAAAGAAGTTTTTAATTCTTCTAAGACCCCTTCTTTATCAATGTTTATTTCTAGATACAATTTTCCTTCCTTACTGTCTAATGCTGATAATGGAGTAAATCCAATTGAAAATGGCTTAATGTCTAATTTATTCATAATCTCTACAGCCCCTTGGGGAATTTTCTCCCCTTTTTTGGCAATTATTTTCGGCTGTTTAATATTAATTTTTCCTTTTTCTATCTGAATCTGAATTCCTAAAGCACCTAATTCGCTTATTGCAGGGCCAGGGATTAAATCAGTCGGGCCAGCCTGAACTTCAATATCTGATGGAGCTTCTTGGCCGGCTTTTGCTTTAGCAGGGATTTTATTTGCAAGCAACTCAGAAGCAAGATCAAAACTGTCTAAATCTGAAAATAAAACTGCTACATCTTCCTTAATATACTCTTTAAGCCGCTTAACTGAATCATTTCCAGAGTTATCTATTGCTTTAATTATTAAGTTTTTCTTAGGGACTTTAACAACCGCCTTTCCTCTTAATTTCTTCCCTATCTCTTGAAATTGTGATGCTGGAAGATTTTTTATTGACGCAATTAGTATTGTCCTCTTGTTTTTAATCAAATCAGCAAACTCTTTTACTGCACTTATTTTTTTTTCAGAGATATGGGCTATTATTTTTGGTTTCATCTTATATTTATTTTTTGAGGTTTACTCATTGTGAATTTTAATTCTATATTTTTTATGTTTTCCTTATCCCTTGGCATTACTTTTATAATTGCATTATATACTGTAATAATATTCTCAATAATTCCCTCATCTTTCATACTCTGTTTTCCAATTGGTAGTTTTATGCTGGCTTCTTTTACCTTTATCTTGATGCTATTGTTTATTTTTTCTTTTACCTGATTTATTGATTTGTCGTCAGCATTTATTATTATCCCAATTTGAGGGGATGGCATTTTTCCAGCAGGCCCTAAAACTCTCCCAAATGTTGTAGCTACTTTTGGCATCAGGCTTGATTGAGCAATAAAAAAATCAAATTTGTTAACTAATTTTTTAATCTCTTTTTTATCAGAATATTTTTTGAATTCTTCTTGCGTTATTGTCTCAACATTTTTGTTTTTTGCTTCTAAAAAAGCTCCAATTTTTTTGTCTTTGATTTTGTTAGGGACCGCAATAAATAAATTTATAGGAGTTTTTTTAACATCAAATTTTTGCAGATTTATAATTAAGTCTACTGTCTGGTCAAACTTTCTTTCTTTATCTTTTCTTAACTCAGCTAAAGCTTTTTTTAACTCTTCTTTAAATTCCATGTTATTCCTCCTACATGATGCACCTTAAGCATAGAATATATCTTATGGTGATGTAGTTATGCGGTGTCTTCTCAAGAAATTCTGGCTTTATAAATTTAACTTTATATTGCTGTATTGTACGCGCAGGTGACATATACCCCATGAAATAATTTTAAAAAATCACAATAATCCTTATAAAGAGATATTAACTATTTTTAAATTATGGAAGAATATTCTCAAATCAAAAACAAACATAACCTTGAACAAAATGGATTTATTGTTAGGATAAAAAATAATCATTTAGAAGTAATTGCAGGAGATGAACCAAGAATATCGCGAATATGTTCTATTAATGAAAAAGGTGTTTTAGTATTAAATAAAGGTTATTCTTCTTTTGACATTTCAAAGAAAGAGGCTTTACAATTTAGAGAAGATTATTTATCTTGGAAAACTATGCAGTATTCAGTTCATAATTAAAATGGAATTAATAGCATTGCTCTCTTCAGGAAAAGGCTCGTGGGCGCAAGTTGCCGGGCTGATTAAATATGGTGAATGGGACAAAATAGTTCTCATTGGGAATGATTTCGCAAAGCAATTCACTGCTGATAAAAAATTTGAGTTTGTTAAAGTTGACCTGAATAAAAAAATAAAAGAGCTTAGGGATGAAATATCTAAAAATCTCAAAGGTAAATTTGATGGGACAGAAGTTGCATTAAGCATAGCTTCTGGCGACGGAAAAGAGCATATGGCTTTGATTTCTGCTTTAATCAATCTGCCTGTAGGAATAAGATTTGCAGCTTTAACAAAAGAAGGAGTTATTGATTTGTAATATGGCTAAATTAAATTGGGAATTTGATTATGAGTTTTATGGAATTCATCCATATTATCCTGAAGAGTTAAAAGATATTATTGAGAAATATATTGAGAGATATGAGAAACAGGGGTTTAAATACATTCCATTTAATAAGGTATTTTTATCTCCTCATTTGGTAGAAACCCCTTCTAATAGACTTTTAACTCATTCAGATATAGAAAAATCTTTAGAAAATTTAGAATTTGGAAATAAAGAGCAGATAGAAGCATTAAATGCAGCAGAATATCTTAAGCTTGCAACAGTGTATTATTAAATTGTAATA
>CAZXWV010000065.1:0-3003 GCA_964644735.1 Candidatus Woesearchaeota archaeon | reverse complement strand
AGCTTGAAACAGCACAATACTTCAAAACATTCTGAGGATAAAAAAGAAGGAAAAAACAATTTAAGAAAATATTATCTTATTGGGCTTTCAATCCTGATAATTATCTTGTTATCATTTACAGTTTACTCTTATATGAACAAATCAGGAGAGTATGATGATTTTGCAAAATGCCTGACAGAAAAAGGAGCTGTAGTTTATGGAAATGATTTTTGCTCTTATACTGCTAAACAATTAAATTTCTTTGGCAAATCAAAGAAGTATCTGAATTATGTTAAATGCATTGATGATGAAGCATTATGCGACAATAAAAATATTAAAGTTACACCCACCTGGGAAATTGATGGAAAAATGTACGACCAGATTCAAACCTTTGAAAAATTGGCTTTATTAAGCGGATGTGAGATATGAAAGAATATTTAAATGATGTTTGTTTATTGATATAAAGGTGAAAGGAGGTAAAAAATGGCGCAGAAATTAAACGAATTAGCTTTAAGTTATGCTACAGCAATGATCTCTGCAGCAGGAGTATTATTATTGGGGATATTTGGCAATCTCGGTGTTTATACTGGGGCAAGTCAGCTAATGATGCAAGGGCATATGTTCTTTAGCTTGGGCATTGCAGGGATAATTACAGGAATGATAGAAGCAGCTGTATGGGGATTTATTGGTGGATGGCTTATTGCATATGTCTATAACAGATTTGCATAAATCCAAATCTTATTTTATTTCTTATTTATTTTAGTTAATTATTAAAAGGCAAGCTCAATGTAGTATTATGGGGAGTAATAATTTGAGAAGAGCTTTAGAAACTATTGAAAGAGTGTATTCTAATACAAAATATTTTTATTTTACAATTATATCCAGCATTATATTTTTTCTGATATTCTATAAATTAACACTTGTGAATGTCGCTAATAGCGATTTAAAGATATTTATCATGATGCAGGGGGCTAATTATTCTTTTTTTACATTTTTATCATTCTGGATAATAGCAATATTATTTTCAGTATACATCAGCATTGCTATTTACAGATTTAATCTAATAAAATCTTCAGGCAAGAAAAAAGGTTTTTTAGCTAATTTCTTTGGGTTTACTGGATTTTCTGCAGGAGTATTTGGAGCAGGATGCCCTACATGCGGATCAATCGTATTTGCATTGTTCGGAGCACCATTGGCTTTAATGTATTTTCCATTTGGAGGAGCTGAGTTAAGAGTATTATCCATGATAATTTTATTAATTTCAATTTACATTCTTTCAAGAAGCTCAATTAAATGTGATGTTAAGAGAGATGAAATTCACAAATAGAGAGATAAAAGATTTGCTTTTAGCATGGTTGATGATATCATTAGCATTTGCAATATTGTTGTCTGGCATAGAAACTCTCTTTAGCAAGCCATTATTATTTCTTCTTTCTTTAGGGATATCTGCTTTAACTGCTGGAGTTGGTTTTTTGTTCCATGAATTAATGCATAAATATATTGCACAGTATTATGGTTTAATGGCAGATTTTAAAGCATTTTATAAAATGTTATTCCTTGCAATAGCTTTTTCATTCTTTGGATTTATAATTGCTGCTCCTGGCGCTGTTTTTATTCACGGGTTTATTACTAAAGAAAAAAACGGAAAAATATCTTTAGCAGGACCTTTGACAAATATAATCCTTGCCATTTTGTTTTTAATTCTTATTTTGCTAATTAACCCAGAAGGAGTTTTTGGATTAATTCTTTTTTATGGCTTGATGATAAACTCTCTTTTAGCATTATTTAACATGATTCCTTTTTTGCCTTTTGACGGAGGAAAAGTTTATGCCTGGAATAAACTAGTTTATACCATTGCAGTTTTAACTGCATTTGCATTGTTCTTGAGTAGGTATTTTATTCTTAATTAAAACAAAATATTTAAATAGTAATATGTATTTAATTGTCATATGATTAATAAAAACATATATAAGATAAATGAAAGGGATTTATACAAGACATATAAGATTTTCTTTGGGACCCTTGTTTCTGAATCTAGACTTAAAATAATCAATCTTCTAAGAAAAGGCAAAAAAAATGTTTCTGAGATAGTATTTGAGCTGAAGGCGGATCAAACAGCAGTTTCACATGATCTAAGGAGATTAAAAAGATGCGGATTTGTTGACAGCGAAGTAAAAGGAAAGTTTAGATACTATAAACTAAACCTGAAAACAATCAAACCAGTCATGGACATAATAGACAAGCACATGGCCAGCAATTGCATTCATATACTAGAAGGGGAGAGAAAATAAAATGCATCTTAAAACAAAATCATTGATTTATGGAATTTCTGCAGTATTAATCGTCATTGCTATAAATTTAATTGTGTTATATTTATTGGGCTTCCCTATTATGGCTACAGAGATAATAAAAAAATATTCAATCTTGCTTATTCTGCTAATTGGAGGGTTTGGATTGCAGATAGGTTTATTTACTTATTATCATAATCTGAATGCTATTGGCTGCTCTACAACTTTCGCTTCTGGAGGTATTTCTGGAGTTAGCATGATTTTATGCTGCAGCCATTACATATTAAACTTTCTTCCATTTTTAGGGGCTTTAATAGGGATTTCTACTCTAACTGCCTTATCACAGTATACTCTTCAATTTCTCTTATTTGGAATAACATCAAATATAATCGGAGTAGGAGTTATCTATTATCAAAAAAATAAATACAAAATAAAGAAAAGATGAAAAAAAGAAAAAAGAATATCAAGAATAAAAATATAATTTATATTACAGTAGGGATTACAGTTGTTTTGTTGATTGCTGGAGTTTATTTCCTAAATTTTAGGAATTTTGTTGGAGATGAGACTAACAATAAATATGCTGATGATAATTTAGACAGATACAGATCAGATGATATTCCTGAAGAATGTCAGCTTCCACCTTATGAGAATAATACTGAAAAATGGAAGGAGCATCTAAGCCACCATGAAAATACATTGTATTGCTTGAATTATTATAATAGAGGATAATTATGAA
>CAZXWV010000064.1:0-3081 GCA_964644735.1 Candidatus Woesearchaeota archaeon | reverse complement strand
TTCACAACAAAGATTTAGATTAAAAATCCATAAAATTAATGTTCTAAAACAAAAATATTTCTCCCAACAATCTGCTCTTCCCTAAATTCAGGTATTGGAAACCCTTTAACTAACTTTAATCCTGTTTTATTTAAAATATTATCAATGCTGCAGCTCACTCTTCTCTTTTCAATTTTTATTAATGGGGCTGTAAATACAATCCTGCCAGAGATTTTATTTTTTAAGTTGTTTAATACTTCAACCATAAGCTTTTCAAATTCTCTGATCATTCTTTCAGCTTTTTCTTTTGTCGGAATCTTTGTTAATAGCTCTCCTAAATCCGGCTCGGTGACAATCACATCAGATTGATTAATACTAACTATTCTTGAATCTCCATTAATCAGTTGATAATTTTTTTTAGAAAAACCCATCCATTTTAAATTCATCTCAGCTCCGCTGATGGCTTGAGCGTCTTTGTCAATACCAATGACTTTAACCCCATGTATTAATGCCTCCTGCAAAACAACCCCAATTCCGCAAAAAGGGTCTACTAATATTCCTTCTGACTTAACCTGAGATAAATTAATCATTATCTTGGCTAATCTCGGAGAAATAGAAAGCGCTTCTCTTCTTACTGGCTTGTGCATGTCTCTTTTTTCTATTTTTTCATAATCACAGTTTTGGATTATTTTGCCGAAATACTGATTATTTATTTTACTGTCATTAAATAAAAAATATTCTTCATCAATTAAACTAGAGGAGATATTTTGCACCTGCTTTCCAGTTTGAAGTTTTATACTCCCAGTTAACTTTTTCTCTGTCGCCTTTAATTTTTCAGACTTAAATCTTCTTTTTAGATAATTAGAAATATCTGCTGTTCTATCTGAAAAATCCCAGAGAACATAATTAAATTTGTTCTTTACCCCATAATAAAGCTCTCTCTTTTCAAGTTCATCCAGGATTTTGCTTATATCTCCTGAAGAAATGACTTCTCCTATTGCAATAACACCTCCAAATTTATCTATGGCATTCTCCTCAATTTTTCTTTCAACTTCAATCAAAATTGAATTGTTATTCACAGTATATTTACTAATTTGATTACTCTCCTTTTCAGAAAATTTGTTCTGTTTTTCTGAAGTCTTTGTGGTAGAGAATATAGCCCTTTTCAGATAGTTGTTATTTTCTAAATAAGAGATAATTTCTGCGATGGATAATTCTATATTTCTTCCTAAAATAAATAAATATTTCATATGTTAAGGAAAGATATTATGTTTAAAAATATGAAGGCTTGTCTTTTCAGAGTCAAAGTCCTTGACATCATAAAATAATTTCGTATTCTCCTATCTCTTTCTTAAGCAATTCAAAAACCTTTGGATTAATTCCAACAGATGGTTTCCCTTTTTGTTTTGAAACAGCGTTTGTAACTTCATCTATATTTGAATCTTCAATTTTGTCAGTTAATTTTTTAAAAATATTCCCTTTTATAAAAAAACTTTTCCCATCAACTGTCAATAATTCAGCTAGCTGTTCTTTTCCATTCTCATTGTATTTCACACCCATTCTTCCTTTTTCAAGAGACATCAAATCTTTTCTTTGAGAATATTCAATTAAATCATTTATTAAGACAACTGCATTCTTTCTCGCTTCATCAATTTTATGAGAGCTTGATTTGCCTTTTTTAAATTCCTTTCTGGCAGAGATAACATCTTTTAATATTCTTAGATGCCTATGGGAGAATTTTCCTTTTTTAACAAACTGATTCTCAAATTCTTCAACTGTTTTTTCCTGTGATTTCTTTCCAATTAACGGCTTTAATAATTCAAACACATCATTATAAATCTGTCCAATAGTTCTTTCTTGAGCTCTTTTTTCAATCTGCTCCCTAAGCTCTTTTAACCTCTTCAGATAATCTTCTGTATCTTTCAAAAGCTTGTCAACCTCCTTGCCAGAAACTTCCTTAATCTTTTCATGCTCATACCCTTTGTAATATTTAATAACAATCTCTTCAAGAATGTCTATATATTTCTTCTCAAGCATTTTTTCTTTGTCAACAAATATTTTTCGCATCTCATTAACAGTTTCTTTATGTGTTGAAGGTGACAAACCATAAAGCATCAGTAAACCCTGGCTTGGGGTTATAACACTCCAATAAATATCATTAATAACCAGGTCAAGCAGAGTTCTTTTAACTCTTTTTACTGTCTGGTCGCCTATAGACATAAACATATCAATAGCCTCGGGAGAAGGCTTTAATCTGCCCATTTTTAATAAAGCTTTCCATGGCATGAATGTCCCTCTATCATAAAGCGGAATGCCATCCCTGATAAAAGTGAACATAACAGGATTTGCATCTTTTACATCATTCCAAAAATCAGTAAGAAGCCAAACCTGAGGGGATAATTTGTTTTTTACCCCAGCAAGAGCGGCAGCCTCAGTAACATACTGGTAAATCATGCTCCTTAATCTTTCTTTTAGTTCAAGTCTTGACATTCTTTTTACATCAGTGTCATTAATAATCAAAAAAACATCAACATCTGAAGTTGGAATAGCTTCTCCTCTTACTAAGCTTCCACCAATAACATACGATACAACATATCTGTCAAACTTCTGAAGAACGAGCGATTTGTGAATCTCAGCAACTCTCAAAGCCCCTAAAAACCCCTTGTCATATAAAGGAAAGGACATTGCAATTGCTCCTGTTAATTCAAATTTGCTATCAAGGCATATTTCCCAAACATCAATAGGAGTTTTTATCTGAAGCCATATTTTCTGTTTTAATTTTAAAGAATCAATTTGTTTGATAATTTCATGTTTTATTTTTGGAAAATCTTTAATTTTCTCTTCATGGATAATCATGTAAAGATGTATGCTCTTCTCGCTTTCTTTTGGGACTTCCTCTTCCTCTATAAATAATTTAATTGACTGCGGAGGTAAAATCCCTATGGCCTGGGTAAAAGGATATTTTTTGACAATAAAAGATTTTAATTTTTCAAGCTCTTTTTTGGTGCTCTCCATCTCTTTTTGCAGTTTCTCAGGATTCTCAGAAATAACTGGTTTTTCAACAGCATACTTCTTGTCTATATGCATTTCAGGGATATCTCT
>CAZXWV010000063.1:1713-3093 GCA_964644735.1 Candidatus Woesearchaeota archaeon | reverse complement strand
GTTATTGCAGTAAATTTTTCTGAAAAAGCAAAAGAAAAATTGTTAACATCTAAAAGTGAGGTTTCAGAGCTACTTGATGAAATTAAAAAAAATCCTGAAGCAAAAGGGATTAGAATATTAAAATGAAAATTATTGATGGACAAGATGCGGTTTTAGGAAGACTTGCTAGTTATGCTGCGAAAGAAGCTTTAAATGGTGAAACAGTGATAATTGTAAATTGTGAGCAGATAATAATATCTGGAAACAAAAAAGATATAGAAGAAGATTTTAGGGCAAAAAAAAGCAAGATTGGAAGCGGACAGCAGGGTCCAAAATATTCCATGACAAGTGAAAAAATAGTGAAAAGAGCTGTAAGAGGCATGCTTCCAAACCATAGAAGAGGTAGAGGGAAAGAAGCTTTTAAGAGAGTAAGATGTTATGTTGGAATTCCTAAAGAATTTCAAGAAACTAAAAAAATAGTTGTTGGAAAAGAATCAAAAATAAAATCAATCAAAGTGAAGGATATTTTAAGATGAATGAAAAGATAATTACCTCTGGTAAAAGAAAAAGAGCAGTTGCTAGAGCTACTCTCCTTACAAATGGTTCTGGGAAGATTAGTGTAAATAATAAAAATTACAAAACATTACAGATGTTTGACAGACTTAAGATTGAAGAGCCATTGAGAATCGCTGAAAATATTCTTGGAAAATTAAATTTTGATGTTTCAATTAGTGTGCGTGGAGGAGGGGAAAAAGGACAGATTGAAGCTGCAAGACTTGCTTTAGCAAAAAGTATTGTTGATTTTTCAAAATCAGAAGAATTAACAAAAGCCTTTTTAAATTACGACAGAAATATGCTTATTGCAGATATTAGAAGAAAAGAATCACGTAAACCAGGGGACAGCAAGGCTCGTGCAAAAAGGCAAACTTCTTACAGATAATTTTATCTTATAAAAATTAGTTTTTCATGTTTAGATAATTCTTCAAAAGTTTTTGTAGAGTATAATTGATTTGCTAAAACATCTGCATAATAAACTAGTGCCGGACATTTTGGACGTTTAGAAATGTTCCCTTCTCTATTTTTATTTTTCTTTATAAAATTATCCACCACAACCTGTTCAATTCCATTAATTCTAAGAAATTTATCCCTTAACCTATATCTTTCCCCAGATTCTAGTCTTCCATCTAAATAAATCTTAAGTGAACATGGAATAAATTTTTCTTCTATGTAAAATCTAATCAAATCTGGAATGATTGAAATTAAATTAGCATGTGAATGCCTATATTTTTCTGCTGTCAAAATTGCAAACCTATAATCTCTTTGATGGTTGCTTAACCAATTTTTAAGTGAAAGGCAGTCTCTTGAATTAGGAAATGTAGTTACAATACTGTCTTCTTTTAT
>CAZXWV010000063.1:0-1613 GCA_964644735.1 Candidatus Woesearchaeota archaeon | reverse complement strand
TATTGTAGAAAAAGTTGCAGCTATTATTTCTCCTTTAGAATCTCCAGCATGATTAGAATCATCTCCTCCAACATAAAGAACCTCTTTTTCTCCTCCAGTCATAAATAAAGAAAATTAATTATATATAAAAAGATTATTAACATCCAATATATAAATTATTTCTGAAGAAAGATGATAAACATGAGTGAATGCTACTCAGATAATTTAATTAAGAATTAATCTTTAAAATTTGACTTTTCAAGTTTGTTCTGTACATGATTGAATAATGTTGATGAGATTATTGGCTGATGATGGCCATCATGAATCTCATTGTCAAATTTTATCTTGCCGATATATGTGAAATTTGCAAGTATTTTTTTAATTCCATTAACCGAAAGATTATGCTTTTTTGCCAATTTATTAAGACTTATATTTGAATTCAAAAATTCTTCAAATATTTCTTCTACCTCTCTAAAATTTTCTGCCGGGACTAATCTTTTATTTTCAATTTTATATCCAAAAGCAGGTCTTGCCATTAATTCTCCAGAAACTGCTTTTTTTATCATTCCGAATTTTTGTTTTTCCCCTCGATTGTTTTTGTTTATTTTTGATTTTAGCTCCTCTATCTCCTGCTTAAGGTTTTCATTCTCTTTTTTCAAAATCTCAATTTCTTTATTCTGCTCCATGTTATTCCATTAAACTGTCTAAAGGTGACTTTATCTTCTTTAATTCTTCTGTAGAAATGTGGGTGTAAATTTGTGTTGTTGAGAGGTCTGAATGCCCTAAAAGCTCTTGAATTTTTCTTATATCAACATCATTTTCAAGCAGATGTGTTGCAAAACTGTGCCTTAATGTATGGCAGTGAGCATTTTTATTTATGCCGGCTCTTTTAGATGCTCTTGAAACAATTTTTTGTAAATTTCTTGATGAAAGCTTCTTTTTTGGGCCAGAGAATAAATATTCCTGCTTGTTTTCTTTTTGTTTTTTTGCCTGTTTTTCCAAATCTGAAGATAAAAAATGAGGGATATTAAAAATTCTGTCTTTTCTTCCCTTTGCATCTCTTATATACCCAATTTTATTATTAAAATTCAAATCATTAATCTTCAGATTAGTTAGTTCAGATACCCTCATTCCACAAGCATACATTAAGGAAATCATCAGCCTGGATTTTTCTGTGTCAGCAGCATATATAAGTTTTCTAACTTCATCTTTTGACAAGACCAACGGAATTTTTTTCTCTCTTTTCGGCCTTTTTATCCCATTAGTTAAATCTTTTTTTAGAATATTTAGGTAAGCGTATTTAATTGCAGACAAGAATAAAATAATTGATGCTGAAGATTTATCGCTTAATTTTTCCGCTAAATAGCTCTTGATATTATCTTCTGTTATTTCTTCAGGAATTTTATTTGTAAAGTCCAAAAAACTAGAATTTGCACTGATATAGTTCCTGATAGTATAAGTTGAATTTTTTGAAATCTTTAATTCAACTCTAAGCTTTTCCAGAAATTCTTTAGGAGTCATTTGAAAAAGATTGTTTTAATTCCTCTTTTCATATAAAATATTGTGCGAACTCATTTAAATAATTTAGGGTATTTAGTTTAGTAAAAAAAGCGAGATAATCTAAAGTTTATTTT
>CAZXWV010000062.1:0-3124 GCA_964644735.1 Candidatus Woesearchaeota archaeon | reverse complement strand
GTTTCAGGGGGCATTTTTCTAATCCTCCAGTTGCAAAGTTTTAATCTTGGAAATCTTCCATTGTATGATGCAGATATCAGCTTTAATTTGCCTTTTTTAGATATAAACTTCCAGTTAGGAACATTACTGCTTAAATAATCCTCAATAAGAAGCAAATATTTAATTGAAACTTCTATATTTTTTTCATGGTTAAATGCTTTATTATGGTTATCTTCTCTTTCTCCAGTATCTATCCATGCTTCTATAGTCAACTGACCTAGGCCTCTTGCCCCTTTCTTGCTTACTGCCATTGGATTGTCTGTAGATTCAGTATAAACTAATGCTCGAATATATTCTTTAGTGATGTAGGAAGGTGGATTAAATCTACCATAAGCATTATCAATGAGCGGATAAATTGGATCTTTATTTGTCTTATTATGATTTTCAACTTTCCGGGTAATTAGTGAGGTTTTAGCTTCCTGAATCTTTGATTCCAGCCTGGTTCCAGATTTATTTCTCTGAGTATGTTCTGGAGCAAAAGCATTTCCAGGAAAAGCTAAAGATAACGAGAGAATAACTGTATTTACAAATGCTAATTTATGCAATACCTTTTCAATTTTTTTTTCTTCCATAAATTCTCTTTAAAAAAATTGTTTTTAAATCTTTCTTTGATTAATTTTATAAACTCCTTAATTTTAATCAATCTATGAAGATTATTTTATTACATTGTGATTATATCAGGTTCAAACCATTAAAAAAGGCCATAAAAAAAGTAGAAGAGCTTTCTGAAAAAGAAAAAGAAGGCGAAACTATAAAAGAAGCATTGGTTGTTCTTACTGCTGTTGAAAAAGAGGATAGCAATGTTAAAGAGATTGCTGAAGAACTTGTCAAAAATATCAAGGAAGTTGCAAAACAGATTAATGTTAAAAATGTGGTGATTTATCCTTATGCTCATTTGTCAAAGAATTTATCCTCGCCTGAAATAGCAATTGAAGTTATGAATACAGCAGAAAAAAATCTGAAAGAGTCATTCAATGTTTCAAAAGCCCCTTTTGGATACTACAAGGAATTTGAGCTGAAGGTTAAAGGACATCCATTAAGCGAGTTAAGCAGAGAAATAAAAGTTAGAGGAGATGAAATCTCTGAAAAATATGATGCCAAACAATTATTAAGAGAAATATCAAAAACCAAGCTAGACACCTCCAAACTTAAAGAGAATGACCATAGAATTTTAGGCCAGCAGATGGATTTGTACAGTTTTAATGAAGTAGCTCCAGGAATGGTATTTTGGCATAATAATGGGTTGATTATAAGGAATGAGCTGATTAATTTCTGGAGAGAAGTCCATAGAAAAACAGGGTATAAAGAAATATCTACTCCGCAGATTCTAGACAAAAAATTATGGCAGATATCAGGTCATTGGGAAAAATACAAGGATAATATCTTTCTTACAGAATATGAAAAAAGGGATTTTGCAGTAAAGCCGATGAATTGCCCTGGAGGAATGCTTGTTTACAAATCAAGGCCAAAAAGCTACAGGGATCTTCCTTTAAGAGTAGGAGAGCTTGGAGTTGTCCACAGGCAGGAGCTTTCAGGAGTGCTGGGAGGTTTATTTAGAGTTATACAATTCACACAAGACGATGCCCACATATACTGCACTGAAGCTCAGTTAGAAGATGAGGTTATCGGAATAATGGAGATGATTGAACTGTTTTATTCGAAAATTTTTAATTTTAAGTATCACATTGAACTTTCCACAAGGCCTGAAAAAAGGATTGGAACTGATAAGATGTGGGATAAAGCAGAGAATTCCCTGAAAAAAGTTCTTGACAATAAAAAAATCAAATACAAGATAAATGAAGGAGATGGAGCTTTTTATGGTCCAAAAATTGATTTTCATCTTAAAGATTCGCTTGAGAGAACATGGCAGTGTGCAACAATTCAGCTTGATTTTTCAATGCCGGAAAGATTTGATTTAGAATATACAGACAAAGATAATGAGAGAAAAAGGCCATTAATACTTCACAGGGTTATTTACGGCAGTCTTGAAAGGTTTATCGGAATTTTAATTGAGCATTATAGTGGAAGAGTGCCGACATGGCTTGCCCCTATTCAGGTTAGAATTCTGAATTTTACAGATAGGAATGAAAAATATGCCAGAGAAATAATCAAGAAAATTGGAGAAAAACTTCCAAATTTAAGGATAGATGCGGATTTCAAGCAGACAACTATTCCTTCAAAAATAAAAGATGCTGAGATAATGAAGGTCCCATATATAATTGTTGTAGGGGATAAAGAAGAAAAAGAGGAGAATTTGGCTGTAAGAGTCAAAGGGGATAAAAAAATACAAACAATAAAAGTTGATGATTTCATTAAACAGCTAAAGAAAGAGATAGAAGAAAAAAAATAATGCCTTCTTTGGTATAATAAAAAATATAAAGAGCTTTCTAGATTGTTTTTGATGGATTTAGAAAAGGAATTATTAAAGAGAGGGGTAATAGTATCTCCTAATCAGTCATTTAGTTCTAAAAATGTTAATTATATTTTGGAAAAATTCTGTAGAGATTGTAAAAAAGAAGGTTGTGAAATGATATATTCATCAGAGGAGAATGTTAATCAAATTGATAAGAAATATAGTAGTTTATTTATGAATATTCAGTATGGTGATTCAAAAAAGATAACAATATGCAGAGCATATGAAGATAAATACATTTCCTCAGCAGTTCCCAACCCCAATGTATGCGGACTTTTCAAGATAATTGAATTAATTGAGAATGAGAAATATGGTTAAGCATCCCAATAAATTTTATAAACTTCTTTTATCCTAGTTTTTTATGAACCTCCAGTTTTATCTTGAAAAATTAGAACACTCAAAAGAACTAAAGAAATTCAAGGGAGAAAATGAAGATATTTATTTATGCTCAGCTTTTTTTGTAATTGACCGAGAAAATTTGAAAAATCCAGGCAATAAATCCAATATTGACTTTTACAGTCCATCCAAGAATAAAATGTTTAGTTTTCAGCTAGATGATGGAATTAAGCTAGTCCCTGCCGAGACGATTGAGTCTGATTTCAACCAAAAAAAACCTGAGATGCTTGTTGCAAACTCTGAGCTTGGATTTGAGGAGATAGAAGAAATTATTTC
>CAZXWV010000061.1:0-3159 GCA_964644735.1 Candidatus Woesearchaeota archaeon | reverse complement strand
CCAAATTCAAGAACTAACTTTTCATCTGCGAAATTATTATTTATTATTGGCAGGTTTATTGGAATTGTCTTGAAGTAAGCTTTATTTTTTCCAACAGCTTTAATCTCTAAACTATTTTCAAGTTTCATTAGAGAGATATCTTTCATTGAGTTGACACCCGGCAGGTTAATCTCATAAACAACTTTATCAGACAGTCTTCTAATATCTGTTGATGGTTCTTTTCTTGGCAGATTTGAAAATTTTTTCTGCGCTTCTTGTGAAAAATAATTTAGTATAACTTCCTTTGTCTGTTTTTTATCTTTTTGTTTTGCTGATTGTTGCATTGCAGCACCATTTAAATTAACTCTTTTCCCGTTTATGAACAATTGAAAATTTGTTCTAGGATGGATATTCTTTTTTTGTTTCATCTCTTTCTCTAATTCTTTTTCCAGCATTTTCATTGCACTTCCTAGCATCTTATTCATTATCTTTCCCCCAAACCCATCAAACATTGATTTGGATAATCTTTCAAATTCATCAATATTATCATCTTCCCCTAACATTCCAAAATCATCTTTTTTCTTTGATTTTCCTATAACAGATCTGCCACAATAAGGGCAAAAATCATATTTGCCACTTACCTTCTTATTGCAATGTTTACATTCTTTCCTGTTGAACATAATTAGTAAAAGATGAGTTTATTTAAAAGTCTTTTGTAAACTCAGGCTTTTTTGAAACTCTCAATTTGCCGTGAGTTTAGATAAGTTAAGTTTTTATATATCTTTTATCTATTGAGATTATGAAAAACATGTTTTACGTTACAAGCCCGATATACTATCCAAATGACATCCCTCATATCGGACATGCATATACGACAATAGCAGCGGATATTGTTTCTAGATGGAACAAAATTAAAGGAGAAGATGTTTTTTTTACAACAGGCACTGATGATCATGGAAAAAAGATTGCAAACACTGCTTTAGAAAAAGGTAAAACACCAAAAGAATTTACTGATGAATTGGTTCCTAAATTTAAAGATGCATGGGAAAAATTAAATATTAAGTATGACAGATTCATAAGAACTACTGATTCTGACCATAAAAAAGTTGTGCAGGAAATATTGCAGAAGGTGTTTGATAATGGAGATGTTTACAAAGGAAAATATGAAGGAAACTATTGCACCGCATGCGAAGCATATTACACAGAAAAAGATTTAGAAGAAGGCCGGTGCCCGATACATAAAAAAGAAATAGAAAAAATGAAAGAAGAAAGCTATTTTTTCAGGCTTTCAAAATATCAGGATAAACTGCTAAAACTCTACAAAAAAAATTCTGAATTTATATCTCCAAAAAACCGGAGGCAGGAGATAATCAACAGAGTAAAAGAAGGGCTGGTTGATTTTTCAATTTCACGAACAAGTTTTAACTGGGGCATTCCTCTGCCTTTTGACAAAAAGCATATAACTTATGTCTGGTTTGATGCATTATTGAATTACTATACCTCAACAAGGAAGAAAGGGAAAGAAAATCTCTGGCCGGCAGATTTGCATTTGATTGGAAAAGATATTCTCTGGTTTCACGCTGTTTATTGGCCTGCAATACTTATGTCAACAGGAATAGAACTGCCTAAAAAAATATTTGCGCATGGGTGGTGGACATTTAATAAGGAAAAAATCTCAAAGTCAAAAGGAAAAGTTGTGAATATTGATGAGTTAATCTCTATTGCAGGAGTAGACTCAGCAAGATATTTTTTATTCAGGGAAATCCCTTTCGGGCAAGATGGGGATTTTTCAGAACAAGCTTTGATTAATAGGCATAACAATGAACTGGCAGACAAGCTTGGGAATTTAATTTCAAGAGTCTCCAGATTAATTGAAAAAAATGGCATGGAGAAAACAGAAAATAAGCTTGCAAAAAAATTAAATATTAAACAAATAGAAAAACTATTTCACGAGTATAAATTTGACAAAGTGTTAAATGAGATATTTGCTTTTATTGATGTTTGCAACGAATATGTCCAAAATAAAAAGCCATGGGAAACAAAAGACAATAAAGTCCTTTATGAGCTGGCTGATTCTATAAAATTAATCGCAATTTTATTATATCCTTTTATCCCAGGCACATCTGAGAAAATCGCGAAGCAATTTGGATTTGAGATTAGCTTTAATGAAATACAGAGTCCATTAAAAATAAATAATATTAAAAAAGAAGAGATATTATTCAAAAAGATAGAAAATGAAAGAAATAGTTGAATATAAACAGATTAAAAGAAAGTAAAAATTTGCTCAGTTTTTCCTAAAGGTATTTCTTTGTTCATCTGCCCCCATCTCGTAGTGTAAACAGAAAAATTTATATGAAGCGAACCTTTTAATTATCTAACCTCTTAAACCTAATCTCTTAAGAATCATCTCAAATATTTTTTCTTTATCTTTGTCTGAATCGTAATTAACTCCGATAATATTTGCGGCAATCTCCTTATAAGCTTTCGCTGACTTGCTTTTCGGGTTAGTATGAATAACAGCATCTTTTTTGCTTAATGACAATTGGATAGTGCTGTCTTCTGGGACCATCCCTAAAATAGGAACTTCCAGCATATCCTTAACAATCTCCGGCTTCATCTCCATCTTATTTTTCTTTACTCTTGTTACAATTACTCCAGCAACGGGTTTTTTCAATTGTTCTGCAAGTTTTATTGTTTTTAACGCATCTGTAACTGCCGGCATTTCAGGATTTGTTACAATAATAAGCTCATCTGCCATGTTAATTGCACAAATTGCTTCATTGCCAAGGCCTGCAGCACTGTCAACAATAATGTATTTTGATATTTTCCTGAAATCTTTTTTAAAATCCTTCATTTTCTCCGGCCTGATTTTGTTCAGCTCTTTTATTGATAATGATGAAGGGATAATCTTCATGCCAGAACTATGTTCATAGACTGCCTCAAATACCTTTGCTTTTTCAAGCAATACATGATTTAAGCTTACAGGGACATCAGGGGAGCCTAAATGGATTCCGACATTAGGAGTTGATAAATTTCCATCAATAATCAAAACATCCTCTCCAAAAAAATTTATAGCTGCCCCTAAGTTTATTGCAGTAGTGGTTTTCCCAACGCCCCCTTTTCCAGAGGTTATGACAATTATTTTTGACATTTTATTAAAATATTCAAAGAAGTTTGACT
>CAZXWV010000060.1:0-3166 GCA_964644735.1 Candidatus Woesearchaeota archaeon | reverse complement strand
AGACAAATATACAAGAAGTTTTTAATAAAACTATTATTTAATTGTTGAAGAAGAAGCATTAGACTTTTTCTTATCTGAATACATAACATGGAAGAATTTAGAAGACTGGGCCTTATTGAGCCTATTGTAAAAGCATTAGAAGATGAGAAATTTGAAAGACCGAGCGAAATACAGGAAAAAACAATCCCATTAGCTCTTTCTGGAAGAGATATCATAGCTGGCTCTGCGACAGGTTCTGGGAAAACTTTGGCTTTTGGCGCAGGAATTATTCAAAATGCAGAAAAAGGAAAAGGGACTCAAGCATTAATTTTAACTCCGACAAGAGAACTAGCAGAGCAAATCTCAACTTCTTTGAAAAAATTTTCAAGGCATAAACCTTTAAATGTTGTTGCAATTTATGGCGGGACTCCTATTCATCCTCAAATAAATCAATTAATGAGTGCAGATATAGTTGTTGGGACTCCTGGAAGGATTTTAGACCATATTGAAAAGAGAACAATTAGATTTGGCGAGTTAAGAACACTTGTTTTAGATGAAGCAGACAGGATGTTTGACATGGGCTTTATTGATGATGTCAGCAAAATTATCCAAAAATGCCCCTCTCAGAGACAGACTCTTTTATTTTCTGCTACAATATCCTCAGATTCAATTTACCTTGCGGAAAAATATATGAAAAAGCCAGAAGAAATATCCATAGAGCAATATGTTGATCCGTCAAAATTAAAGCAGATTTATTATGATGTTCCTGACGGGTTAAAATTTTCTTTGTTAGCTCATCTTCTAAAAAATGAGAAATCAGATTTAGTGATGGTTTTTTGCAATTCTAGAAAGAATACGGATTTTGTTGTTAATAATTTAAGATTAAATGGAATCTCTGCAGAAGGCATTCATGGAGGTTTTTCACAGGATAAAAGAACTAAGACAATCAAAAATTTTCATTCTAAGAAAGTTAGAGTCCTTGTTTGCACCGATGTTGCTGCAAGAGGGTTAGATGTTTCAGGAGTTTCCCATGTTTATAATTATGATGTCCCTAATGATGCTAATATTTATGTTCATAGAATTGGGAGAACTGCAAGAGCTGGGAAAGAAGGGATAGTGATAAATGTTATTTCAAGCAGAGATTACGAAAACTTTTCAGATGTTGTAAGAAACCATGATATGGAGATTCTTAATGAGAAACTGCCGTATATTCAAAGAGTGCAAATCAAGGTGCTTTCAAGACCAAGAAATCATTTTAGAGGAAGAAGATAATTTTATTTTGTCGGTTCTATCAACAAATTTATATATCTTTATAACCAACATAAATTATGGGATGGAAAACTTTCTTTAGTTTGATGTTTATAATATTTGCCGTATTTTTGCTTGTTTTTTACTGGTTTATCAATTTTGAAACAATTGAGTTTGGGGCAAGAAACAAGAATTTTAATTTTAGTTTAAATGATTATGGCGCAGACAACATTCAGTTTTATGACAATATGAGGTATCTTGATTCAAATATTTCTTATAATATTCACAAATGCCCCCTTCAAAAAAAAGACAGCATGAAAAGAGCGTTTGACTTAATTTCAAATCTCACTATTCTTAGTTTTTATCCTGTACTTTATAATGAGGAGATTTCTGTTGCCTGCGAGAGTAAGAATAAAATTGAGGATGGGTTATTTATTGCTGGTGAAGGAGGGCCTACTAACATAACAAGCACAAGTAACTTTAATATTATTTTGAATGGGGGGATTTTATTGATTAAGGAATCTGATTGTGAAAGGCCGAATGTAGGATTGCATGAGTTGCTGCATGCTTTAGGGTTTGATCATTCTTCTAATCCAAATAATATCATGTATAATGTAAGCAACTGCAAGCAGGTTATTGGCGATGATATCACAAATCTAATAAATGAATTATACTCAGTTCCAAATTATCCTGATTTATCTCTTGAAAATGTATCTGCTGTCATGCACGGGAAATATCTTGATGTTAATATCAGCATTAGAAACAATGGGCTTATGGATTCAGGAAAGTCAAACCTTATAATATATGCTGATGATAAAAATATCAAAGATATTGATTTAATCCCTATAGAAATAGGATATGGGAGAGTGATAACTTTAACCAATCTTCTAGTTATGCAGTTAGATGTAAAAACTTTAGAGATTGTAATAAACTCAAGTTTTAATGAGCTGAATCAGGAAGACAATAGAATTTTTCTTGAAATCAAAAAATCCATTTAATTTTAATGCTATTTTCAATTTTTGGAATAAAAAATAAAAAAGAAGTAAAAAATTATTGGAACTAATCTAAATCCAGTTCCTCAATCTCATCAGAAAAGTTATCCTCTTCAAAATTTTCTTGAAGTTCGTCAAAATCTTTTTCCATTTTTCTAACCTCATTTTTAGCCTTATTTTAAGGCTTGATTTTGTAAAATAGAGTTAGTTTTTAAATATTTCTGTACAATAAAATATATTAATTTATTACTGGTTACTGCTACAAACATTCTTTACTGTATTTTCTTTATCTATCATCAAAAAATTATTGCGTTTTACCGCATGTCAAAAACCAATGGTTTTTGAGCACTGTCAGAAATATAAAATTTCTGAAGCCTTAAAAGGTGCGGTTTGTTTGGGATTCATCAAGATGTGAAACATCTTGAGTGTGCTCAAGAACTTTCAGTTCTTGACATTTAGATACCCAAGATTCACCACACACTAAAGTGCGTGGTTTTCCAAAGAATCTTGGTATAAAAAATAAAATCCCTCCACCAGGATTCGAACCTGGGATCTCTCGGGTACTGCTCCTTGACTTTTAGGGTTTCATTTAATTTCCCGGAAATATTATGGGAATATCCACCTTAGATGCGAGATTCAATCCTTCTCGCGCTTTCCCAAATTAAAATGCTGAAAGCTATAATCTACAGCCAAGCGCTTTAACCACTAAGCTATGGAGGGATAGAATAAATAAATATAATGTGTTTTTAAAAGTTATTATACAGAAATTCTTGTAAACCAGTGCCTTTAGGCAGTGGACAATTGCCTTTAGCAATTGTCAGAATTTCTGTTTCCAAAAGTTCGCAGAATCATTCAAAGACTTTTTGATTGAAGAAACTAAATTATTCTTTACTGCTCTTCGCTGGTTCTTTTCATCTGATCTGCAACAAAGAAAGTCTTGTTTGATT
>CAZXWV010000059.1:0-3170 GCA_964644735.1 Candidatus Woesearchaeota archaeon | reverse complement strand
TTCTCAATAAATTTCTTCTTGTCAAAAGGCTCTATGTCATCATATCCCTGCCCGACACCTAGGTAAAGAATTGGTTTTTTTGTTACATACCCAACTGACAATGCTGTCCCGCCTTTTTCATCAATGTCGGCTTTGCTTAGTATTATCCCGTCAATTCCGATTGATTCGTCAAAACCTTTTATCTGCTCTAAAGCATCGTTTCCTGTTATGCTCTCTCCAACAAATATTTTTACATCTGGTTTTGTAATACGAGAAATCTTTCCCATTTCATTCAGAAGATTTTTAGCAGTGTGCATCCTTCCTGCAGTATCTATTAACACGCACTTAATCAAATTTTTTTTAGCATACTGGATTGCATCAAAACCAACTGCTGCAGGATCAGCGCCATATTCCTGGGAAATAACTTTAATCCCAAGATTTTCTCCATGTTTTTTCAACTGCTCAATTGAAGCAGCCCTAAAAGTGTCCCCAGCTGCCATAACGCATGATATGTTTTTATTCTTTAATAAATTAGCAATTTTTGCTATTGTTGTTGTCTTCCCGCTTCCATTTATTCCGCAAAATAATATTACATACGGCTCTTTTTGTTTATTTTTCTCTTTTATTTTTTCAACTAAATCAAATGGCTCCACTAAAATATTTTCAATGCTTTCTTTGAGGGAAGTTTTTATCTCTGATTCTATTTCTTTTTTTGGAATCTGTTTTCCAACTATTTTTTCTTCTAATTCCTTAATTATTTTTTCGGCAACTTCCAGAGCAACATTGTTTTCCAAAAGCATCATCTCAAGCTCTTCAGAGTATTCTGCAAATTCTTTTTCATCTATCTCTACCCTGCTTATTTTTTCAGTTATTCTTCTGAAAAAGCCTTTTTTTTCTATAGGTTTCTCTGCTCCATCTTCAATTTTCCCTTCAACTATATTTTTTGGTTCAGGTTCTGTAATTTTTTCTTCTTTTTTTGGAGCCTCTTTTCCAGGTTTTTTCTTTTCTGCTTTTTTCAGCTTTTTTCCCCAAATTTCTTCTTTTGGAGCTTCAACTATCTCTTCACGAGCTTCTTCTTTTTCTTGGGATATCTTTTTTGCCCAGTTCCCTATCTTTTCTTTTAAAAATTTAAACATATTTGGGTTAATCACAAAAGATTTATAACTTTTTCCCTATTCTTCAGAGAACATAAACTCTTATAAATAATAGAGGTTTCTAGTTGAAATGAAAGGAGTTTTAGTTGTTATGGATGGTTTAGGGGATTTGCCTTCTAAACAACTTGATGAGAAGACCCCCTTAGAATCAGCAGATACTCCTAATATGGATTTTTTGGCTTCCAGAGGAGAAATGGGATATATGTATCCAGTAAAGCCTGAATTTACCCCTGAATCAGATGAAGCAATTGTTTCTATGTTTGGGAATGATTTAATTTCGAGCACAAGAGGGCAATTAGAGGTTAGAGGAACTGAGATTAATCTTATGAGAGGAGATTTAGCATTAAGAGTTAATTTTGCAACAATTGATTCTATTGAGAATGGAAATATTCTTGATAGAAGAGCAGGGAGAACCCTTACAACAGCAGAAGCAGAAATTCTTTCTAAAGCAATCAATAATAAAATAAAACTCCCTTGTAAATTTATCTTCAAACCAACAATACAGCATAGGGCGGTTCTGGTGTTTAAAGGAGGTTTTTCAGACAGTATACTCGGCAATGATTTAACTTATATTAAAGGGAAAACCCAATCTATGAATAAAATAGGATTCTGCAAGCCTCTGGATGATGATGAAAATTCCAGTTATACTGTTAATATTGTGAATGAATTTATTGAAAAAGTATATGAAGTGCTAAAAAACCATCCTATTAATTTGGAAAGAAAAAGAAAAGGGTTAATGCCAGCTAATTATATTTTTGTTAGAGGAGCAGGGACAGAGATTCCTAAATTAAAACAATACAGAACATGGCTTTCTATTGCTTATATGCCGTTGGAAATAGGATTTTCAAAAACTTCTGGAATGAGTGTATTTTCTTTTGGCTATCCAAAACTTAAGGAGCTGGATGTTTATAGCAATTTATATGACGGATTAAAGGAAGTATGTGATTTCTCTATTAAAGTTCTTAAAAAGAATTACAAGAAATATGATTATGCATATATTCATATAAAAGAAACAGACCTCCCAGGGCATGACAATAAGCCAATTGAAAAAAAGAGGATGATAGAATATATTGATAAAACTTTGTTCTCTTTTTTGAGAGAATTTGCCCCTATAAATAAAATCAAAGTTGTCGTTACTGCAGATCATTCAACTCCATGCAGACTAAAAGACCATTCTGCAGACCCTGTTCCGGTTTTGTTGTATAATAACTCTCCTCTGAGAAAAAGAAAGTTTTGCGAAAAAGAAGCAATGAACGGAAGTTTGAAAGAGATTATCGGAAAAGATTTACTGAAAAAAGTCGGGTTTTCCAGATAATTTTGATGCATTTCCAATATAGCAATTATTAAAAATCCTTTTTTATTGTTGAAAGAATGATAACATATAATGATATTTATGAGGCATCTAGAAAAGAAAGATATTCAGAACAGCTCCAAAAACTTTCTAAGAGTTTTATCATAGATGTTTCTAATTACTTAAAAGAGAAAAAAGAGATAGCTTCAAAAGAAGATGATGTTTTTTCAGATGTAATCATTAAGACAAAGAAACAATTGGAGAGTGCTATTACTTCTTTTAAGGAGCTTATAAGAAGAAGAAAAAAGAAAATTTTGGATTTAGTGCTGATTGCTGCTGAAACAGGAATTTCCAAGCAGGATTTTGATAATATGCTTCAATTTGAAAAAGATCTTTTTGAAGAGCTGATGAAGTGCATGGATTTATCTGAAAAGAAACTTAATCAAATACTAAATGGAAAAGAAGAGCACGAAAATGAGATGATTATATTCAAGACTGAGGTTGCGTCATTTGTAGATTTGACTGGCGAGAAACTAGGGCCTTTTCAGGAAGGACAGATTGTCAACATCCCTAAAGAGATTGCAAAAATATTGATTGATGATGGAAAGGCTGAAGTTATTGCCGAGTAATAAGCCTGCGGAGGGAATTGAACCCCCGACCCTCTGCTCGCTTGTTGAATTTAATCTTGACCATTATTATCTCAAGTACAAGGCAGATGCTCTACCCCTGAGCTACACAGGCATAAA
>CAZXWV010000058.1:1515-3206 GCA_964644735.1 Candidatus Woesearchaeota archaeon | reverse complement strand
AAGCATAAACTCCTATCCCAAAAAGAATTATTATTCCAAATACTATTAAAGTATAAACTGCTCTATTAGATAAAATAAGCCTCTCTCTCTCTCTCTTCATATTTTCTTTAAGAATTAACCATTTAAATAATTACTCTTTTTTAATCAATTGTATCTTATTTTCATTGCCATACGGTATTTTTTTTATTATCTCTTTCTATTTTCAAATTTTCTCCAGGCATTTGAAACAGATTTAGCCCTTCTGTCAATTCTCCTTAAAATTGATTTTCTTATTTCAGTTGCTTTAATGTTTTTCTTTTTCTTTGTTATTTCAATAAACGGGTCAGCAACTTCAGAAATAAGCTGTTTTATTTTTAAAGAATTAATTTTAGCATCTTTTGCAGCTCTTTCAATGCCTCTTTTTATTTTAGAAGGATTAAAAACCTCTTTTTTCCCCCCTCGTTTTATTACATAAACCATTTTACAATTAAATTAAGGTAAAAAGATATTTAAATCTATTCTTTTCTTATTTTTAGATGAAAAACAATCAAGTTGTGTTATATTCATTAATTGCATTGGGATTTATATTTCTGACTTTTACACTTGATTGGTTGTTTATAATTCCGGCAGTTATTTTGTCAATAATAAGCCAGAAAAAATTAATGAAATAATTTTATCCAAATAACACTCTTTGCACTACTTTTTCATACTCATGACCAAGAATTTCTCTTGCAATTTTAACAGGATCTTGTTTATATTTACCAGATAAATTTATTACTTGTCTGGCTATATTCTCTTTATTCATTCCACTTTCTTTTAATTCTTTAATTTTATCTTCAAAACCTTTTCCTTTAGCAGCATAATTTTTTTCTGGTTGAACTGGTATAACTTCATCTTGAATAATTTGATTTTCAGTTTCCAATCCCATGGCTATTTGTGTATACCCCCAAATTTCATTTGGATTTTCCATTCCTTCAAATAATACTTTTTCAAATATTTTGTCATCTTTTCTTGCCCTCTTAAAAATAATCTCATCATCTTCAATATTTCCTTTAGAAGAAAAAAATCTATACTCTCCATTCTCAATTGAGATTCCTTTGTAATTAGGGCTAAAATCTTTTTCACTCCCTTTTTCTATCATTACCCTTAAGTATTTCCCAACTGTATCCGGATATTTCTCAAAAATTTTTATTGGGATTTTCATTCCTGTAGTATTAGGGTTTTTTAGTGTATCTTCCAGCGTATTCTTAATTACATTTCTTCTTTTGTTTCCAATATTTTCTAAAAATTCTTTTTCATCAACAAAATATCTTGCAGAAATATTAGACTGTTTGTATAACTCTCTAAGATAAAATCCATTAGAACCTATTTGAATTTCATAAACTTTAGAGTTGCCATTATTTCCTTCAATAATTAAATCTTTTCCATTGCATTCTGCTCCAATACGGTCCCCTTCACGCAAAAATTTTTCTAAATCTCCAACAGAGTTATAACTACTTCTTTCCTGTTTCTTTTCTCCATATTTTTCTTTTTGTTCCATGTTTTATTTATGCTCCTTTTCTTTATAAATCTTTCTATTTGTTACTATTTTTGAGTGGTTAAAATATAAAATTTAAATAAAAAAATAAAATAAATTGTTGGCTTATTCAGAAGTTTCAGTTTCTTCAACTTCTACTTCTTCAATTTCTTCAGTTTCAGTTTCTTCAACTTCT
>CAZXWV010000058.1:0-1415 GCA_964644735.1 Candidatus Woesearchaeota archaeon | reverse complement strand
AGTTTCTTCAACTTCTACTTCTTCAATTTCTTCAGTTTCAGTTTCTTCAACTTCTACTTCTTCAATTTCTTCAGTTTCAGTTTCTTCAACTTCTTCATCAAGTCCTCGCCCAGCTTTTGCTCTTTCTCTAGCTTCACTGATTCTCTCTTCAATTTCTTCATCAGTCATCTCAGAGGTAACCTTAAGCTTTAGCTTTGCATTCTCTCTTTTCTGAGCAACTTTAGCCTCCATCTCTTCAGCCTTTGCTTGTATTCTGTCAAATATTTCTGTCAGATGAGCAAGCTGTTCTTCACTTACATTAGGATTGCTAGCCAGTCTTTCTAAAATCCTGTCATGGATTAAAGCAACTCTCTCGCTGTGTGACTCTATTTTGTCCTTTATCTCGCTAACTTCCAGTAAAGCCTCTTCAGCTTCCTCTTCATCATCATCGCTCTCGATTTCTTCAGCAGCCTCTTCAGCTTCATTTAAGTCATCTTCATGCCCTTTTCTGGCCTTTTCAGCCTTGTCAAGCTTATTTTGCTCAATCATGGCTTTTACTTCAGCCAGTCTTTCTTCAGCATGCTGGAGAGCTTTTTCAGACCTCTTCGCTTTATCAAAAGTTAAAGCTAAAGAAATTCTTTCCATAGCCTTGTCTAATCCATATAATAGAGAGTCAGGAGTTACTCCTTCATCAGCTACTACAACATCTGTCTCTTCAGCTAGAGCGAATGGACTAAAGGCAAACATAGCCAATACTAACATTATTGATAGTCCTATTGCTTTCATGTTTTTTAACCCCCTTTCAACTGTATTAATTATTAAATCTAGTTGATTGAAAGTTTTGATATTGTTTGTTTTCATAATAAGCTAACTCATTAAAACTATATAATTAATTTGTGAAACATACTGAAACACCCTGTTAACAAGATGAAACAAGTAAGAATTATACAGAAAACAAATGTAGCAGTTTAATTTTGTTTTCTGTCCCAAAAACTTCTCTGACAGTAAAATACAAGAAGTTTTTGATATAAATTAGATTATCATTAAACGCCCAATAACAGTACAACTTTTAGTAGTAGTCCCCTGCTGCCCGGTGTACATGTCATAATCACCTAAAATATTATAATTATATTTACAAGTAGAATCAGTAGTAAGCTGTCCAGAACAAGTTGATGATGTGGTACCCCTTTGTGCAGAGTTCCCAGCAATCACCCCAAAATTGGCATCTTCACTAAATATAGGGCAACGATAGACTAAAGGCCCCCCAAGCTGATTAGTCAACCCCGTTGTAGATAGACTCTTATTCAAACTTATGATTTGCCTAGCATAATCATCTACTATATTCTGCAAAGTTACAATGTCCCCACTCCAATTTTGAACATTAATTTCTCCAGCAACATGTCCCATGACAGAAGCATTGCCTGAGCCCATATAAG
>CAZXWV010000057.1:0-3250 GCA_964644735.1 Candidatus Woesearchaeota archaeon | reverse complement strand
CTAGTAAGCACTATGATTAAAGGTATTGTTGAGACAATTACTCTTCCAAGTTTAATCAACCTGGATTATGCAGATGTTTCAGCAATTATGAAGAATGGTGGTGTTGCAGTTATTGGCATTGGCGAGAGTGATTCACAAAATCGTGTTGACGAAGCTGTTAAGCAAGCCCTTACACATCCTCTACTTGACGTGGATTATCAAGGTGCTACTGGAGCTTTGATACACATAACTTGTGGGCCTGACTTAAAGTTAGAAGAGTTTGATGTAATAGGAAGAGGAGTAGCTGAGAATCTTAGTTCTGAAGCACAAGTTATAATTGGAGCTAGAATCAGTAAAGAGTTTACTGGTAAAGTAAGAGTTATAACAATTATGACTGGAGTTAAATCTCCATATGTGTTAGGAAAGAATGTAGAAGATCGTTCATTTCCTGTTTCAAGAGAAGTATCTGACTTAGGCATTGAAGTTTGGAGATAATCCTCTAAACTATTAATTTAATTTTTTATTTTCTTTTCTCCGAGGAGAAATCCTCGGGGGATTTTATTTTTATTCTTATCTTAAGAATAAAAGTAGGTATCAAAAACTTCTTGTATTTTACTGTCAGAGAAGTTTTTTGGGACAGAAAACAAATACTGCAGTTTAATTTTGTTTTCTGTATCGTATCAAAGAATTCAATTAGTAAATGTATTTGGAATTTTTATTAATCAATCTTCTAATTTCTTAGGCATTTTCATCTTTTTATTCCCATATTTCCCGAAATAAAGAATTCTATCAATGTCTATTGGAGCTTTTTTTATTCTTTGCTTTTCAAATTCATATCCTATCGGAAGTAAAGCCTCTACCTCAATATTATCTGGGATGTTTAACTCCTTTTTTATTAAATAATCAACAAAATGCCTTACCCAATAACTTGAAATCCCAATTTCATCTAATTTCAATAATAAATTCTGAATTCCAGCTCCTGCTTGCTGTTTTAGATAAGTCTTGCCTCTTTCTTCATACAAGTTTATTGTTCTTAACGGATTTGAACATACTACAACAACATAATGAACTTGTGATATGAATGGTTGCTGCGCGGCATCTGCAAGTTTTTGTATTGTTTCTTTATCGTCAACAAGAATAAATTTTAATGTATAATTATCTCCTGCCATGGGGGCATATCTTGCAGCATCTATAGCCTCAATAATATCTCTCCAGTCAGGTTTTTTATCATTGAATTTTTTGACATTATGAAAACCTTGCATTGCTTTGTTAAGTTCCATAATTTATAGAGTAAAAAGATGTTTATAATATTTTCTTTATTTATTTGCGCTAATCAAACATTGTTCATAATTTTCCAAGGCAAGATTCTTTGTATTTTAAGGGAAAAGATGCTTTAATATTTCAAGTTATTCAATTTAAAAAGTATAAAGCGTCCCCGCGAGGACTCGAACCTCGGACATCATGGTTAACAGCCATGCGCTCTACCAGCTGAGCTACAGGGACATAATAAAGCGAAAATTTTTTTGATATATAAAGCTTATTCTTTCAATCCCAAATCAAGAATAGGCTCCACTTTATGCTTCTCTAGATAAGCATAAACATTTGATTGTTTTGCCCCTCTTATTATAGAAATTATAGCATCTTGGGCATTTTTTATATACTCTGAATCTCCAATAATCCCTATATGATTATCCTGAATTTCAAAATAGCATTTAGTAAGCTGGCTCAATGCCTTTAATGTTTTTCCGCCTTTCCCTATAATCCTTGCCCTAATTCTCTCATAGTCATGTCTCTTTGTGTAATCTTTTATGTTTAACTCTTCCAAAATAAAATATTCATCTTTTATTAATATTGCAACTTGGAATGAGAATCCGAGATTTAATGCATCAATAACTTTTTCTGCAATGTATTCATCTTCTGGTTGGCCGGTTATAAATAACTCCTTTCCTCTGTTAGTTATTTTTACATTTAGCTTTTCTTCTAATTTTTTCTTGGATTTTATTATTCTTGCAATTTTTTCAGATACTATTGATTTCATCTTTTTAAGAAGGGAGACAACTATTAAAAAGTTTTTGATTAAAACTCAGTTTTTTCTGTCTCTAAATATCCATTTTTTTTCAGCCAGCTAATCTGGTTGAGAGAATATTTGAAAATAACATCGCCTTTGTCTGCATCAAATTCCCAAGGCTCTATAATGACCACATCCTCGGGCCTAAGCCAGAGCTTTCTTTTTAATCTTCCAGGAACTCTGCAATTCCTTGATTTTCCATCCAGGCAATTAACCATTATTTTATTTCCTCCAAGCCTTTGCTCTACAATTCCAATAATTTCCCTTCCTCTAGGCAGCCTTGCTCTTGTAATCTTCTGCTCTTCTTGTTCTTCCATAATTATTCAATAAGAAATCAATTTATAAATTTAATTAAAACAGTTTACATTAACACCATCGCAAAAGGCGTTCCTTGGATTTTTTTAATTCCTTCTTCAGAAATAATTCCGGCCTTCATTGCAGCCATGACTGATTTTTCTCCAACAATATTAAATATAGCGTCTTCTTTGGCCATATCCTCCATAATTTTTATTGCTTCTTCTTCAGATGCCTTTTCACCTTTAAAGAAATTCTCTTTGACATCCAGCTGGAATTCCCCTTCCTCAAATTTTTTTCCAATTAAGCCAGAGTCACAGACAGCGACAATGTCCCTGTATGATTTTATAATTTTAACAAACATGTTAAAAATAGACAAAAGATTAAATTAAAAAGATTTCTTTGCGCCTTCTTTGACTGCTTTTTCTGCATTGTCTTTAGACATCATAGCAGACATTTTTGTTCCGCAAACAGGGCAGTTTCCCTGCGCCATATACCCACCTCTTGCAGTCTGAGAAATTACAGGGCTTTTCATCTGCCGGCCCTTTGCCTTGCACTTAACACAATAAGCTTCAACCATTTTATGCCTCCTTGTTTAATTGAAATTCTTGCGAATTTATAAAATCGTTAGTAAATTGTGATTTTTAAACCTTCTGAATTTATATTTTGCTTCTTACAGAATGTTTAGCTCCGCAGGCTAAGCAGTTAATAAATGTTAGCCTATCACTTTTTACTAATTCAGTGTCTGGCTTTCCGCACTCTCTGCATAATACAAATTCCTTGACATACTGCTCTATTTTTTGGTTTATCTTTGCGCTTGGGACTTTTATATTCAAAATAATTCTCTCCCCTTCCTTTTGGCCCGAAGCTGCCAATTCTTTTAACATAAATTTCTGAAAATGTTCAGGA
>CAZXWV010000056.1:0-3406 GCA_964644735.1 Candidatus Woesearchaeota archaeon | reverse complement strand
TGTCTAAGCGCAAACCAGAGAGCCGCAGCCGCCAGCAGGATCAACTGGATTTAAAGAATTTAATTATTTAACATAATTTGATTCCGCATTCTTGAAGGTAGACATCAAGAACACTTCACACATCTCCTAACTATTGGCTTAAATATTATTAGAACTTACAACTATGACTGCTTCTACATACATCATACTTTAATCTTTGAAAATATGTTTTCTATTAAAGCACTCATCTTAGTTAATATATGACTCAAAAAATTTACCTTTATAAACTTTTTGCTGTTGATGGCGATGGATTTGCACAAAAAAGTGACATGGTTATTGCACAAATCCGTGGGACTTAACCACCAAAAAAATAAAGTATTAAATTTTCAAATAATTTTCCACATCAATATCCTCGCCGGATTTTTTGCCTAAGACTTCTTTTGCGATTTTGACAATAACTTCAGCAACTTTTTTTGGAGGCATTCCTTGATAATTTGTCATCTGTGTTGCAGTCATTCCTGGATTTATGCAATAAACTCTAATTCCTTTTGGAAGTTCTTTTGCAAGAGATTGAGTAAACCCTCTAACCCCAAACTTAGTTGCACAATATACAGTTATCTCTTCATACGCTTCTTTTCCGGCCATGCTTGAGATATTAATTATAATTCCTTCATTCTGCCCTTTCATATACGGAAGAACAGCCCTTGTCATTTTTATTAATCCTGTTAAATTTGTATCAATCTGGTTTTCTATTTCTTTTTCTGATTGCTCTGCAAAATTTTTCCAGACAACAACCCCTGCATTGTTAATCAAGATATCAATTGCTCCGAATTTATCAATAACTTTCTCAACACAATCTTTTATAGAATTTAAATCAGTAATATTCAACTGGATTATTAAACAATCAGTTAATTTTTTACACTCTTTTAAAGTTTCTTCGCCTTTCTTCTTGTTGGTGTTATAAATTATGATAACTTTTGCCCTTTCTTTTGCGAATTGTATCGCTGTTTCTTTCCCAATTCCCTGACTGCTTCCAGTGATTAAAACAATTTTATCTTTTAAATTCATAATTATTAAACACAATCAGAATTATTTATTCTTTTCTATTCACTATCAGCAGAAACCCACCACTCCAAATCAGGAATATCTGCTTTTATTTCTTTGGCTTTGCAATATCCTCTTGCCAATAGGTAGAATATAACACCGATGCTTTTATGGCTTTTATTATTGCCAATAATTATCTTGTCAGCACCTTTGGAGAAATTGTTGGTATCACAAATCATTAATACTTTTTTCTTAACATTGAGGGTATCACTCAGAGCATTCTTGTCAAGCCATTGATCTGTTATAATTGTCAATTCATTCTCGAAAAAATTTGGAAGTTTTACATTAGTTAAGATTCCTGCAGGGTATTTCTTTGTGAAATTTCTGATGCCTGTCAGCTTTGAAAACATCTCTGCCGCTTTCCATCCTGCCTGTCTTTTGCAGACAAGGACAATATCTTTTGCATCAAACTTAGAAAGATATTCTATTCCTTCCTTTAATTTTTCATCAATTAAATCTGTGTTGAATATTGCCAGTCCATCAGCCCGTCTTCTATAGATAAATCCCCTCATATCTGGAGTTACAACTCTTGTGCCGAGATATATTCCAGATTTTACATATTCTTCAAGAGGAATAAGCATATCAGTCCTCTTCTTAATCTTAATCTGCTCTTTAAGCTCCTCTGTTGTAGTAATATCAACTTTCTTAGAAAGTTTTTTCGCCTTTTCTAAAAGCTCCTTCTTTTTCTCTGCCAAACTTTTTTCTGTTCTTAAAGACTCTCCTTCTGCAACTTTCTTTAATTTTTCACCTTTAGGCTCTTTAGCTTCTTTTTTTGAGGATATTTTTTTAGAGTTTTTTTTAACATCTTTCTCTTCAGTTTTTTCTGCCGCTTCTTCATCATTTTTAACAGCTTCTTTTACATCTTCAGCAATCTTTATCATGAGAATTCAGATGAAAATATGTTTAAAAAGGTTTTGTGTTTGAAAAAATATAAGAATAGTATATCTTATATAGATACCGAGCTAGCTGTCAGATTAAAATTTATCCTGCAAAATATAGTTAGAAGAGTTATTTCAGACTCTTTTCTATCTCAATCATTCTATTAATCTTGCTTTCTCTTTCTTTCCCAGTAATCCCGCATTTTAAAAAATCAGCCTGAAAGCCAAAAGCCAAATCAGCCAGGATATTTTCATTTGTCTCTCCGCTTCTGTGGGAGAATATTATCTTTATGTTGTTTTCTTTAGCCAATTCACAAACTCTCTTAACTTCAATCAAAGAGCCGTTTTGATTTGGTTTGACTATTATGCCGCTGATACTTTTCATATTGACTGCCTTTTTCAGTATTTTATAATTGGTAACAGTCAGATCATCCCCAACAATTAGCCTTTCTGGGAATTTTTTTAGAAGTTTGGAAAAACTTTCAAAATCCTCCTCATGAAAAGGGTCTTCTATATACAGCAAATGGAAATTTTTGATTAGATTAGATAAATATGACAATTGCTCGTCAGCTGTTCTGTCTAGTTTTGGGTTCTCATAATGGTACTTCTTTCTTTTGTAAAAGCCTGAAGCAGCAACATCCATTCCTTCATCAAGATATAATTTTCTTTCATCATAAATGTTGTCTTTCAGATCTTTCAGGACTTCCAAAGTTTTTTTATCGTCAAAAGAAGTCATCCAAGCATCTTCATCATTTTTCTTGCTATTAAATTTATCATCAACATTTTTTAAGATTATCTGGGCATTAAATTTTGCATTCTGATTTATGTCAAAAGCCTGGATTGCAGAATTTATTTCTGGGATAAGCAGAAATTCCTGGAAATCTGGTTTTTTCCCATTTGTAACAGAGTGCTTTCCCCCTCCAATACAGTTTCCAACAAGTCTGGGTATTTTTCCAGCTTTCGGATTTATTAACTGCCAGACTTCTTTATTTTTTTCTTTTGCCAGCGCCTTTAAAATGGCAGATTCAAGTGCAAAGAGAGTGTTTGCCCCGACATGCCCGTCAACAATGTCCTCAATTCTTCTTAAGTCATCAAACTCATCTATATTTTCTTCAGAGAAATAATCGCTGAATTTTCCAATAATCTTAATATCTTCCTCAAGGCTTTTTTTATATGGTTTAGCTTCGTATTTTCCTGTAGATTTTCCGGTTGGGGCGCTTGATGAGAAAACTCCAGCATTTGTTTTAATAGTAATCTGGATTGTTTTTTCTTTACGTGAATCAAGAATTGATTTTGCTGAAACTCCTTTTATATTCATAAAACTGAAAAAGAATATTAATTTAAATAGTTTGCTTAGTGCATTAGCTTGACTAAAATTATAATTGATTTCTTACTCTCGCTCTTCTTCTAACTTTTCTTCAAAATCCCCTTCTGTTTCATCATCT